>JAJHQN010000026.1 GCA_020833325.1 Desulfurococcaceae archaeon
GGTTACCTTCTTAGTAGGAATACCGCTACTGCTCCTACGAGGAATGCTATTACTGCTATGAGTGCTGTTATTGGTGTGCTTACTCCTACTTGTACTGTTGACGTCTTCTCCTGTGTTATTGTTGCTGTTCTAGTCTCTGTTTTCACCTCTGTCTTAGTTTCTGTTACTACTTTGGTTTCAGTCACCTTTATGGGTTGGCCTACTAGTGATATCATGTATGTTATTAGGTTTGTTATGAACTGTGGGCCGTCTAAGGGTACTTTGTAGTACTCTGTTACGGTCATTGGCGTGTAGCCTCCGTACATTGTCTCGCTCGACGCTATTACTACTCTGTTGTCTGGGAATGCCTCTATTAGCATTAGTGGGAATGGGCCTGTGTTAACCTTGTCGTTTAACGGGTCGTAGAACATTGGGCCTAGCCCTCCCTTCTCTGGCGGCTGGTTCTCTACTGCTTTGGAGTTCTCGCTTGTTCTCACCACTACGTAGACGTTCTTTGGTTTGAGCTCCGGCTGTTTAACTGGGTTTACTGGCTTCCCTTGTACTAATACGAATAGCCCTCCGGGCCCGTGGAATAGAACCTTGTTGTTCTTGAGGTTGTTCTTTAGAAATGCTACCTCAGGGCTTGGATCAACTATACCTGTAACCCTGTACGCTGCTCCTCCAGCGTTCTCCTTGTAGTCCTCAACACTTATATAATCTATCCTTATAACACTACCTATAGCCTCTAACACAGCGTTCATAGACTGCTGGGCCTTCTCACTACCCTGAGCTGGGTAATCGCTATCCGCTGCAATCCACAAGGCCCTGTTAGGCTTGGAGAACCATGCTTTCACAGCTTCAACCTCCTCACTTCTAATCAAAGCCTCAGGCTGCCCTATGAGCAGCACATCTACATCCCTAAGGTTGAAGGCTGTGAGACCACCTACTCTAACCTCGTTAAAAGCTTTCAACACGTCTGGAGGGACCCTTTCGAGATCCGCCTGCTCTGATACTATTAGAACCTTGTAGTACGGTCTCGCTATCTCAACTAGAACCTCAAGCCCTTTAGGAGCTTGTCTATGGCTTAGGTCGAAGGCTACAACTGTAATACCGCTATAGCTTGGGATGGAGCTCAAAGCTAGAACAGCCACCAGCAGGGTTACGAGAGCCAGCCCTAGAAACTTCGACTTCAACCACACCACCTCCTTCGATTAGAGGGATTACATGTAGGGGGGTTATTAAATGTTAATTGCATAGTCCCTATAGACCTATATTGATGTATGGAGGGAATACATTTAAAATAAGCCTGCTAGGCATAATTGTGAATGGTGAGGGGAGGTGGGGTATAGCACCTCTAGACCCCTAGTTGTAGGTGTAGCCATAGCTCTCGTACTCCTAGTCCTAGCGACCTACATGCTATTCATGAGAGGCGGGGAGGCTCCAACGGTAACACAACCTACAACCCAGACCCCCACTTGGACTCCTGTTGAAACAACACCATCGGAAGCTACCACAACGCCAGCTCAGACAACTCCAATGGAGACTCGTACACCTCCAGGGCAACCTGTAGTTCTCAATATTATCACAAGGCATCCGGGCGAGATACAGGTTGCCGCTAAGGAGGCTTTTCTCAAATCAGAGTTTGCTAGAAGGTATAATATTGTAGATGTTAAATTCTACCTTCAAGACCCGGTTGTCTGGGTATCAGCTATTAAGAGGAGAGGTGATTTTGATGTAGCTTGGGGCGGTGGCCCCACGCTCTTCGACACGTTATACCTTGAAGGCTTCCTAGCGCCTCTAGAAGGCTCTATAGTTGATATGGCTTTAAGGCAAATCCCAGATGTGTTTGCAGGGGCTTCCATGAAGAGGGTTGGGCCTGATGGGAGGGTGTACTGGGTTGCAGCTGCTGTATCGAGTTTCGGTTTCACTGTTAACCATGATATTCTTAGGAGGTACAATCTCCCTATTCCTAGGAGCTGGGCTGACCTAGCATCACCTATCCTAGGTAGACCTCTTGTAACAGAGTTTAAGCCTATGGTGTCTATAGCTGATCCTCTTAGGTCTACAAGCCATACTAGGATGTACGAGATAATTCTTCAAGCCTACGGATGGGATAGGGGGTGGGTTACCCTCACCTTAATGGCTGCAAACTCCTTGATAGAGGGTGGGAGTGCCGAGGCTAGGGATAATGTTATACTAGGTAGGGTTGCCGTAGCTATAACTATAGACTTCTACGGCTACACAGCTATGAAAGCCAACCCCTCAACAGAGTATGTGGCTCCAGCAGGTGAGACCATTGTTAACGGTGACCCGATAGCCCTGCTCAAGACTAGTAGGAATCCCGAGGCTGCACTTGCATTCATAGCCTGGGTTTTAACGGAAGGCCAGAAGATATGGTTGAGAGAGGATATAAACAGGCTACCGGCAAACCCCAGTGTCTTCGAGACACCTGAGGGGGCTTCTAGACCTGATCTCAGGAGGGCTTATGAGAGCCTTATTGGAGCTAGGGGTATAGAATTCAATGATGATAGGGCTTTAGCGATAGAGAGGGCTATGCAGATATACTTTAAGGCAACCCTAGTGGATATGGACAGCCTCCTAAAGGAGGTTTGGAGAACACTACTAAAACTATACTTTGACGGTAGAATAGGGGAGGATAGGCTTAGAGAGTACATGGAGAGGATGGGGAGACCTCTAGCGTACAAAGACCCCATGACAGGGGCTACTGTAACGTTCACCGAGGAGGATGCAAGGAGGGTGACGGAGATAATATTGAAAGATCCCACTAGGGAGGATGCTTTCATAAGAGCTTGGAGGGATGCTGCGTCTAAGAGGTATAATGATATACTCTCAGAGCTCCAGAGGATAAGGTAGTCTACGTTGGTTCCACCGTCTATCCGTAGGATTACAGGTGCTCTGGTATTCCAGCTAGATACACCTCTCACCTTACTCCTACTACTCTCTCTAACAATCTTCTCCGCAATACTGGTGATACCCCTGGCATCGTTGCTAGCAAAGCCTGCTACGGGGATCTCAATGGATGTTGTGAGGGGGCTTCTTGAATACCCCTATGTGGCCTGGCCTCCTCTAGGTGAGTGGGTTATAAGCGTTGATAGGGGCGATCATAAACTTGTAATACTCAGGTTCAAGGATATGGGCATTATACCCAACACACTTATCATAGCATTTAGTGTGACAGTCCTAGCAACTCTCATAGGAGTTCTAGTTGCCTATGTATCCGCTAGGTATGAGTTCCCCGGTAGGGCTTTACTGAGGATCCTATCACTCGTACCCCTACTATACACGCCTTTTGTTAACGCTTTCGTAGCATACAAGATATTCGGTGATAATGGGATCCTGTATAATGCTATGATATGGTTTAACTTAGGCTACGCTTTGGAGATAACCTACATAGCCGGTGTTATCCTAGCTCAGACTATGATGTTCTGGCCTATAGTATACCTTAACACCTTAGCTGCACTCCTACAAGTAGATCCGAGCCTCGAAGAGCAGGCTGAGAACATGGGGGCTAGGGGGTTTAGGTTGTTTAGGAGCGTAACGCTACCCCTAAGCCTACCGGGGGTTGCTGCAGGTGCGGGGCTCGTATTCATATTCTCAATGGAGGATCTAGCCGCCCCCATAGCTTTTAAGGTTGATAGGGTTGTATCGAGGGAGATTGTTAGAGCTATCGTGGGTTCAAGGGATATAGAGGCTTTAAGTGTTGAGGTCGTTATACTAGCAGGCCTACTACTCGTATCCGCCCTACTCTGGTTCATAGCTGTCAAACAATATGTTAGCTTAAGACAGTATGCTATGATCGTTAGGGGTGGTAGGTGGAAGCCTAGGGTTACGAGACCTGGGCTCCCAATGTACATTGTGATATACCTAGCTGTGTTCCCCCTCGTGGTCTTCAGCATGCTACCTCAACTTGGGGTTTTAGTGTACGCGTTCTCCGGATCATGGCTTGGGGTTCTACCATCAGGTTTTACATTGGATCATTTCAGGGAGCTCCTAAGGGACCCTAATGTTATTAGTGGTTTAAGGAATAGTGTTATATACTCCACCATAGCTATAACGTTGATAGTTGTTATAAGCACCACTATCGCCTATGTTGTTAGCAGAGTTAGGGTTATAGGTGTGGGGGTTCTGGATTTGCTTGCAACAAGCCCTCTAGCAATACCTGGGCTCTCCATAGCTTTAGGTTTAGTCATACTATACAGTATAGGGCCTTTCAAGGGCAGCTTTTTAGACCCGTTTAGTAACCCTGCTGTTCTAATAGCCTTAGCTTATTCTGTGAGGAAGGGCCCCTTCACCACTAGAGCCGTATATGCTGGGTTGCAACAGGTCCACCAAGCGTTGGAGGAGGCGGGCATGAACATGGGGGCTAGCAGGTCTAGGGTTCTCTTCACCATAGTGTTACCGTTAATAGGGTTAAACGTCATGGCGGGGGCTATAGTGAGTTTCGTCTACTGCATGACAGAGGTTAGCACTAGTATAGTCTTGGGGGCTCTAAACCCAGCCCAAGCTCCAATAACATATGTTATATACGAGTATGTAACAGCTGGTTATGGTGGTGGAGCTTTCATACACCTGGCTGCAGCCATAGTAACTCTAATTATGGTGCTCCAGGTAATAGCTATAACCATATCAAACTATATACTTAAGTTTAGATATGCATTCCTAGGGGTTTGAGGTTGGCTGAGGTTAGATTAGAGGGTGTTAGCAAGTACTTTGGGAGGTTCAAAGCCCTGGATAGAGTGTCGTTCACCGTTAAACCCGGGGAGATATTCACGTTACTAGGGCCTAGTGGTTGTGGTAAGACTACAACACTTAGGGTTATAGCAGGGTTTGAGATACCGGAGGAGGGCAGGGTTTACATTGACGGTGTAGATGTGACGTTCAAGAAGCCATATGAGAGGAATACAGCTATGGTGTTCCAGAACTACGCCCTATGGCCCCACATGACCGTCTTCGATAACATAGCCTATGGGCTTAAGGTTAGAGGTTACAGTAGAGAGGAGATTAGGAAGAGGGTTAGCTGGGCTTTGGAGCTCCTAGGCTTAAAGGGCTTGGAGAACAGGTACCCTCTACAGCTTAGCGGTGGACAGCAGCAGAGGGTGGCCCTAGCTAGAGCTATAGTTGTCGAGCCCAAGGTGCTTCTCTTCGACGAGCCTCTAAGCAACCTAGATGCAAGGCTTAGGATTAGGGTTAGAGAGGAGATAGTATTGTTGCAGAGGAAGCTTAGGATAACAACGATATATGTTACACACGACCAGGAGGAGGCTATGAGTATTAGCGATAGGATAGCTGTGATGGATAGAGGGCGTATAGTACAGATAGGGACACCGTGGGAGGTCTACAGCAACCCAGCTAACGTATTCATAGCAACGTTCATGGGGAGGAGTAATGTACTAGAAGGGGTTGTCGTGGGGAGGGAGGCTAACGGCCTGTACATAGTGGATATTAACGGCTTAAGAGTATACGGTACATCTAGGGAGAGCTTAGGAGAAGGTGATAGAGTTAAAGTAGTCATAAGAAACGAGGATGCAGAGCTCCTAGAAGAGGATAGAACATCTCCTAATGTAGTAGAGGGGAAGGTCGTCAGAGCAAGCCTAATAGGGTTCGCCATCCAAGCAAGGCTCCTCCTAGATAATGGTGAAATCATAGCAATATACCTTAAAAACAAAACCACTATAAACGAGGGGGAGAAGCTAAGGATATACATAAGCCCTGAAGATGTGAAGATATACAAATCCCTTGAAACCGTGGAAGTTTAAAAGCAAGTTCTAGGAGCTCATACCACTACATTGTTTTACAGCAGTCAATTAGAGGTACTTAGATCTATGTAGGAAACAGTTAATAGCCTAAGCTATGTTATAGCGGGTGTGTGGTGTTGGAGGTGTGGGTGGCGTGATTCTTTCAAGGCTTACCGTGGCCTCTATAGTACTCCTCCTAGCCATACTTACCTCTTATAGTGTCATAGCTTACATCCCCGGTGTGGCTACTCTAGGAGAGCCTTACATAGTCCTCCCCTCATACCTCCTACCAGCTGTTGTTAAGCCTGGTGATGTTTTAGAGGTTAGTGTTAGAGGTGTTAGTTCTGTTGATGTTAGAGATGCCTACTTGTATGGTGTTAACGGGCGTTATAAGCTAGCCTTCGAGGGGTTTAAGGGGGATACTATTAGGGTTGACCCTGCATACTCCTTTGAAGTTGTTAAGCTATCGTTTAGAGCTCCCTTAGATGTACGTAACGGTCTCTACACTATAGTTATTGAAAGCGATAAGGGTCTACTGTGGATGCCTAATAGCGTTATAGTTGATAGTGGTGGAGGGCCTCGAAGCTTCATTAGAGTTGCACAGCTAACTGATATACACTTCGGAGCTGAACAGGGAGGTTACCCTAATAACTTCAAGCACACCCGCTACGTAGCATTGCTCAACACCCTAGTTGAGAGATTTGGCGTTAACCTCGTTGTCTACACAGGGGATTTGATAGATGTTGGTACGGATATTAGATCCTATAGGGATTTCTTTAGGATTGTGAGTCAAGTTCAGGCACCTCAGCTAGCCGTTACGGGCAACCATGACTGGGCTCAGGTTGATAGCACTAGATTGCTAGTGGAGAGGTTCTACGGTAGGTATGTTGTACCACTTAGGGTTTGGAGTTTCGCTTACGGAGACTTCCTATTCATAGGTATTGATACTAGGATGGAGGGCTACCCTGAGATGTGGCAGCTAGACTACCTTGAGGATGTTATAGCTAGGAATACTGATAAAACGGTGGTCATTCTAATGCACCACCCCTTGTTCACAAACGCTGGTGAGTATAGGGGGAAGCCTGAGGATCTAAGAAGGAGTATCTACAGTAGTTGGCGTGATGCAGGCTGGGAGCAGGCTGTAAGACTACTTGGGATCGTGGAAAGGTATAAGAATGTTGTTGCAATCCTAGCCGGGCACGTCCACAGGGATGCTGATGCTATCTATGTGAGATCAGATGGGTCCAAGGTGTACTTTATAACAACAACCACTGCGAACCACGGCTACCCGGAAGGCTACTACTGGGGTATGAAGGTTGTAGAGATATCGAGGGGTGAGGTGAAGGTTTTAACCCCCATGGCTAGGGAGTATACGCCTACAAGTGGTAGTATGAACACTGAGAGATTCCTAGTCTTCGAGGTCGCTGATCCAAGCAACACCGCAGTATCATGGTTCTTCAACACGACTGGTTTCAAAGAGTTTAATGTAGGTAATGTCACCCTAGTATTCTACCTCAACAAGACCTCGCCCCTAGAATCTTACAAGATCTATGGTGAGCAGGGGAGGATCCATGGGGTTAAAAGCTACGATGTAGGGTTATACTACTTGTTCAAAGTATACGCTAACATAACGGGCTATGGTAGGATTACTGTAGCTTCATATGATGACGTGGAACCCCCACGTCTAAGGATAATGTCCATGAGCCCTAGAGAGCCTGCATTAAATAGAACCCTCGTTATAAACGTTGAGGCAACAGACATAGGATGGGGTTTGGAACGCGTAGTGGCAATCGTAATGGTTAACGGAGCTCCTAGAGGTTTTGTGGAAGCTCAGAGGACCATGGATCCCACTCAGTTCAGGATCATAATGAGGGTAGCGGAGCCTGGTAGCTACGATGTCCTAGTACGAGCTATAGATCTTAGAGGTAATATTAGAGAGGAGAGGCTAACATTCCAGGTAGCACCACCTCTAACTGAAACACCTGGAGTGGGGACTCCAACACCGACACAAACACAGCCTACAGTGGAAACTAAAACTGAGGCTGCTGAGAAACCCACAACACCTCCGGAGACACCGTTAACAACGCCTATGATTGAGACGAAAGCCCCAGAGGAGGCTGGTTGGGCTAGTGCTTGGATGCTGGTAGCTGTGTTAGCCTTGGTGTTGGTGGTTGTAGTTGTACTCCTACTAATTAGGAGGAGGCCGGCCCCATAATAAAAGCTTTTATAGCCCTAACCACCTCTATAATTTTTGAGTGTTTACCTGTTTAACCTGAGGGCTTAACGATGATAGGTTTAGTTGAGTCTATCTCAGGTTACGCTAGCTTGGTGGTGGAGAGGTCTAACGCCTCGTTCTTAGCTCTAGCTATTCTAGTCTACCTTTTATCCCTCCTAGTCTCAGCCTTTAGATGGCTTACAGCCTCAAGGCTCTCCTACAGCACTTTCAACGTTGTTGGCGCATCCGAGTCCCTCCTCGTAGGTATATTTGTTAATAACCTACTCACATTCTACAATGTTACAGGAGAGCTTGCTAGGATAGGGTGGGCTAGTTTAAGGCTTAGAGTTGAGTCTGCTAGGCTGCTCGTAGGGGCTCTTGCTGAGAGGGCTTCGGAGCTCCCAGTAGCACTACTCTACCTTAGCCTATCCACAGGCTCCCTCTTTAAACTCTCCCTTCTAAGTCTAGCTGTTACACCTAGTTTGAAGAGCTACGCATCAGGTATGTTTAAAGCTGTCAGGGACCTGGCCTCAAGCCCCTCTCGCCTAGCTCTTGTTCTACTACTCTCCCTAACAATATGGGTTCTAGATACTACCAGAATACTCCTCGTAGCCTCAGCTTTCAATGTAAGCTTAGCGCTCACCGCCGCTCTAGGCTTAACTGTTATCCACGTAGCATCGAGGTTCTCCCCTACACCTGCAGGCGTGGGCGTCCTTGAGGGCGGTTTTATAGGTTACCTAAGACTACTGGGAGTTCCGCTAGGTGATGCCACTCTGATTGTTTTAGGTGAAAGGTTTGTATCAACACTTATACCCACAGTTGCTGGAGCCCTCCTAGTACTCCATAGGGGTGGTATTAGCGTTCTAAGAGCATCTATTAGAGGTGTCTCCGTTGAGGGTGGTAATGGTAACTGATAGTTTTAAACCGAAGATTGGTGGTATTGAGAGTGTCCTATGCGATCTAGCTAAGGTTATGTCGAGGTCTCATGAGGTTTACATTGTTACATCCTCTAAGACCGCTCATAGCACCTATGTCTACGAGGACGGCCTAGGGTATGTGACCGTTAGGTTGAAGTCTAGGAGGTTTAACTATAACGGTGTAACCCTTAGCCCTTCCACCGGTGTTGCTTTATACAAGCTGGTTAAGAGCTTAGACCCCGATGTAATCCACGGCCACGGGACTTTCTCAACCCTATCAATAGCAGGGGCTTTAATGGGGTCTAAGGTGGTTAAAACACCCTCTTTGGTAACAGCACACTCCTTCATAGGTAGGGATACGCCTCAGTATGTTGTTAAAGGGTTGGAGCTCGCCCTTAGAAGGGTTGATATGGTAACAGCTGTTAGCAAGGCTGTAGCTGAGGATGTTATGAGGAGGCTTAAGGTTAGTAGGGTTACTGTTACCTACAACTGCCTTCTAGCAGATGAATGGGTTAGGAGGGAGGGTGAAGCCATGGATCTTGAAGGAGATCCTGTGGTATCATCTGTTATAAGGCTAACTCATAGGAAGAACCCACTGGTGCTGGTTAAGATAGCAGAAGCTCTAGCTAGGGAGGCCCCTAAAGCCAAGCTGTACATTGCAGGAGACGGGCCTCTTAGGAAGCCTCTTGAGTCTAGGGTTAAAGCTAGGGGTTTAAGGAACATAGTATTCCTAGGAGCCCTCCGTAGAAATGATGTTAAGAAACTTCTATGGTCCACAGATATATTCGTGCTCCCAAGTAGAGTAGAGGCTTTCGGCATCTCAGCCCTGGAGGCCATGGCATCCAGGGTCCCGGTAGTAGCTTTTAGGAGTGGTGGGATACCGGAGGTTGTAGTTGACGGAGTCACAGGTCTCCTAGCCAGTGGAGACGATGATCTAGCTAGGTTAACGGTAAACCTTGCATTAGATAGGGAGCTCTCCAAAAACCTAGGTCTTAACGCTGAGCTTAGAGCTAGGATGTTCGACTGCAACATAGTAGTAGGTAGGTATCTGCAACTCTACAGGTTAGTAGAGAGGATGCGTGATGAGAGAGGGTTGGGCTAGAGATCGCATACCAAGCTACAACCTCAACCCCGGCAGGGAGACTCCGTGGGCTATAGTAACCTTCGATGTCGAGATGGACGCTCCCCCCTACATGAGCGGATGGAGGGGGGTTGATGAGGGCCTCTCAGCTATACTGGAGGTGCTGGATGAGAAGGGTGTTAAAGCCACATTCTTCACCTTAGGCTTACTAGCTGTTAGAAAACCCAGAGCTATTAAAGCTATCCTAGATCCAGGTCATGAGATTGGAAGCCACGGGTTTGATCATAGAAGGCTTGATAGACTACCGTTAAGGGAAGCTATCCACAATATAGGGTTGAGCTTGAAGCTTCTAAGGGACTACTATGACGTTGTTAGCTTTAGAGCTCCCAACCTGAAGCTACCTCCAAGCCTCATACCAGCTCTTAGACTTCAAGGTGTAAAGGTTGATTCGAGCATCTCATGGTATAAGCCGCCCTTCAAAATAGCCCCCCTCATAGAGTATGGTATCCTAAGGGTACCTGCAAGCTATCCTAGTAGTGTTCTAAGACTCCCCTGGAGGATTCTCAAAACCCTGTTCAAGCCCGGGCTAGACTACGTCA
This sequence comes from Desulfurococcaceae archaeon, assembly GCA_020833325.1. Lineage (GTDB taxonomy): Archaea > Thermoproteota > Thermoprotei_A > Sulfolobales > Acidilobaceae > DSZV01. The sequence goes on from JAJHQN010000026.1 coordinate 10,548, forward strand.
TACTACTACATCCATGGGAGGTTGTAGATTTAAAATGCGGTTCCAGGCCGGATCTAACCGTTGGGGTTGGGGGGAGAGTTCTAGGTAACCTTAGTGCTCTCATAGACCATCTTAGATCCTATGGCTACATGTTTAAAACTATGAGGGAGCTCCTAGCAAGCTCCTAGATCTCTCGTAGAGGTGTACTGCTATAGCTAGGTCTAACAATGAGTAGCCAACACTCTTATAAACTCTAATATCACCCCAATCGCATAGAGCTCCCTTCAACGCCTCTGAGAGCTCCACAATGCTCTCTGCTCCTATCCAATCGTCACTCTCACTAGTAACCCCCTCTCTTGTATCTACGAGTAGGCATTTACCCCTCCTAACAAGCTCTGGTTCAAGCTCTCTTACAGGTCTTGGAGCCCCAATACTCGCTACTAAAGCACCACTTCTAACATAGGAGTTTATAACAACAGGCTCTCTACTAGTGGTAGCTGCTATAATGGTGTCAGAGGCTTCAAGTAACTCCCTAAGACTACCGGCCACCCTACCATCATAGCTTTTAGCTAGAGCTTCAGCCCTAGCCTTAGTTAAATCATACACTAGAAGCTTATCGTAACCGAAAGCCCTCCTAACAACCTCCAGGTGGTAGCGTGCCTGGACACCAGCACCTATAATGCCTAGAGCCCCACCACCATAACCCATAAGCTTTAACGCAACCAAGGTGGTGGTAGCGGTTCTCCAACCAGTAGCGGGGCCTGCATCAGCCTCTAACAGTATATCACCACTCCTAGGATCGAAGAGGAGAAGAGTACCCCTAACAAGAGGTAAACCCCTACCAGGATTCTCAGGATAGACACCTACAATCTTAACAACATAGTAGCCTAGACCGGAGGCTGGCATGACACCAAACCATGAGCCTAGGTACTCTATAGCAGTTCTAGGAGGAGGCCTAGGGGATTCCGTTAGAGCTCTCTCTATTAAATCCATAAGACTCTTAACATCAACAAGCTTATCAACATCCAGCCCGGAGAGCTTGAAAGTCATAGCTGGAAACCCTAACTTCTAGGCGTCTCGTAGAGAATATAAATGTTTACGTGGAGTGGGGTTGAACATTGTTTATAACGATGTATAACTATACATACCATAAGAATTTAAGTGTGATGCGCGATACTGAGTGTAAGGTGTTAGGTGTTGAGTGAAATAGCTATAAAGCATTATTTTATGGTTGAGGATGTTAAGCTGGTCGTATACATAGCTGCTCTTATATCAGCTTCAATCCTTCTATACAGTCTGGTCGTAGCTTACCGTAGGTGGACTGCTTATGGTGAGAGGCTTGGTTTCAACCTAGGTGGTTCTACTAGAAACCTCGTCTTATATAGTTTACTCCAGTGGAGGGTTTTAAGGCATAGGTTTCCTGGTTTTATGCACCTAGCTATATTCCTTGGTATCCTATGGCTTTTCACAATGACTGTTCTTAGAGCTCTAGACTACTATATAGGCCCTTTCCTTGTGGGCTGGGTTTGGATTGCCTACAAGTTCCTGGGCAACATTGCAGGGCTCCTGGTTGTGGTAGGTTGTAGTGTTGCCATTATAAGAAGGTATTATGGGCTTACACCAGGGCTTCCCAGGGATCCAGGTTACTATGTCGTCCACGGGCTCCTCATAGCCATAGTTGTTTCCGGCTTCGCCCTAAACGGTATGAGTGCTGCAGCCTACAGGGCTACCTTTGAATCGCCCTTCTTCGACCCCATAGGCTACCTCTTCTACATACCCGCATCTCAACTTTCATTTGACGAGCTTAGATTCTACTATAGGATACTCTGGGTTGCCCACATGCTGTTAGCCCAGCTAGCTATAGCATTGATCCCCTTCACAAACCTCTGGCATATAATTGCTTCCAACATGAACATAGCCTTAGCTAGACCCAGCCCCCCCGTTGGAGCTCTAAGAGGGTACCCCGATATAGATGAGAGGCTTTCAAGTGGTACACCGCTGGGGTTGGCCGAGTTAAGGTATTCTACGTGGAAGCAGAGGCTTGACTGGGATGCTTGTACGAGTTGCATGAGATGTACTAATGTCTGCCCGGCATACACCTCAGGTAAACCCCTTGACCCTAGGCTCGTCATTGTAACATTAAGGGATTTAATGTATAGGGGTGCTTGGAGTGAAAGGCCTTGGGGTGGTAGTGGTGTTGGAAGCGACGCTATATGGAGTTGTGTTACCTGCGGTGCATGCGTCTACGAATGCCCCGTGCTAATACACCATGTTGACTCTATAGTAGACGTTAGAAGGGGTATGATGAGTGTTGGTGATGAGAGTATACCAGAAGGGGTTCTAAACAGCCTCCAGAGCATGCAACAGTTGGGCAACCCAATGGGGGTCTCACCTGTATCGAGGGATGAGTGGGTTGAAGAGCTTAAGTCTAAGTTTGGGGATGAGGTGATAGCTAGTCCTGGTGTTAGCTACGAGTACCTATACTGGCCTGGTTGCGCTACAAGCCTAGACCCTAGGGTTAGGAGTGTAGCTGAATCACTACTAGAGCTCCTTAGAGAAGCCGGGGTTAGAGTAGCGGTTATCCCAGAAAACCTATGTACAGGAGACCCAGCTCTAAGGATGGGGGAGGAGGCTTTATTCCTAGAGCTAGCTTCAACAACACTAGAGGCCCTCTCAAAGTATAGCTTCGAGAAACTCCTGGTAAACTGCCCCCACTGCTACACAGCATTCAAATGGGAGTATAGAAGGTACAGGGGTTACCTCGAGAAAAGGCTTGGGGGTAACGCTTGGATAATGGATAGGGTGGCTAACAACGTGGAACACCACACACTACTACTAGCTAGGCTTATTAAAGAAGGTAAAATCAAGCCAGGACCCTACAAGGCTACAGTAACATACCACGACCCCTGCTACCTTGGGAGGTGGAATAACGTGTACGATGAGCCCAGAGCAATACTGGGGAGTGTGCGTAGGCTAACACTAGTGGAGATGCCTAGGAGTAGGGAGAAGAGCTTCTGCTGCGGAGGTGGCGGGGGGCAGCTGTTCTACGAGGTTAGGGTTGGAGAGAGGATTAGCAAGGTTAGAGCTGAGGAGGCTTCTAAGGCCCTTGAGGCCGGTGAGGGTGAGAGGGTTGTTGCAGTAGCATGCCCATACTGTAACATAATGTTTAGAGGTGAAGCTGAGAGCTACGGCTTCAAGGTTATGGATGTAGTGGAGATCCTGGCAAAAACGAGAGCTCAAGGCGTTAAATAAAAGTTTGGGTTACTCTAGCCTATGCTTGAGCCCCCTTCAAACCTCCTCTTTATCGGTATCCAGCACGCTGCGTAGTGCTCCCTCTCAACCTCAACTAATCCCGGCTCCTCCCTTTCACAGAACCCTCTAACCCACTCGTTCTCATCGTAAGCTACACATCTAGGTCTAAACCTGCACCCTGCTGGTATCCTTATAGCACTTGGAACCTCACCTTTTATTGGGACATGTCTAAGCTTCAACCTATTCTCTGGAACTACGTCTGGGACAGCGCTTATCAAAGCTCTGGTGTACGGGTGTAGTGGTTTCTCCACTATCTCATCTGCTCTAGCTACCTCAACTATCTTCCCAAGGTACATTACAGCTATCCTATCGCATATGTACCTTGCGAGAGCTATATCGTGTGTAATGAATATCAATGATAATCCCCTCTTAGCCTTAAGCTCGTTGAAAACATCTAGAACCTCAGCTCTAATAGAGACATCTAGCATTGATACAGGCTCATCTGCTAGGAGCATGCTTGGGTTTAGAACAAGAGCTCTGGCAATTGCAACTCTCTGCCTCTGACCACCGCTAAGCTGGTGCGGGTACCTAGCCATGAAATCCTCTGGGGGGGTTAGCTTAACAGCTTCAAGTGCCCTGGCTACAGCCTCAACCCTCTCCTCCCTAGTACCAATACCGTGGACTACTAGGGGCTCTTCCACGACATCGTATATCTTCATTCTAGGATTAATACTGCCGAAGGGGTCTTGGAATATTATCTGAACCTCCCTCCTAACAAGCTTCTCAGCTCTACCCCGGGTCTTGTATACATCAACATACTCTCCGTCGACAACAACGTTAGGTTGCACCCTCGATATCTCCTCTAAAACCTCCTCATGGGGTCTGAAGAGTATCCTACCGCTCTTAACATCACTTCTATCAACTAAGATCATTATAGCCCTGGCAGTTGTAGTCTTACCGCAACCACTCTCGCCAACGAGGCAGAAGGTCTCGCCCTTCTCTACATCAAATGATATGCCATCAACTGCCCTCACATAATCCATTCTACCGAGTAGTGAGTCTATGATACCCTTTCTAACAGGAAACCAAACCCTTAGATCCTCAACCTTCATGATATGAGGTATTCTAGCTCACCTCCTCCTAAGCCTAGGCTCAACTATGGTCTCAAGGGTGAAGCCGAGGGCTACGAAGGCGAAGCTGAAGAGGCCTAGCATTAGCCCTGGTGGTAGAACCCACCACCACATCTTATAAGCTACACCTCTCTCAGCCTGAGCATCAGCTAGAATCCTACCCCACGTTGGCAGGCCATGATCTATGCCTAGTACGCTTAAACCAGCTTCAGCTATTATAGCTCCAGGCACGCTGAAGACTAGGACTGCTGTTGCATACGGTATAATCTGTGGTATTATATGTCTAAACACTATCCTCCACGTGGAGGCACCTAGAGCTTTAGCGGCTTCAACGTAAGGCTCCGCTTTAATGCTTAGAGTCATACTTCTAACTATGATCGTGGTTCCTCCCCAGCTGAACGCTACTAGAACAGCCATTATAATGGTTAATGCAGGCCACCCCACCCAACCTCCAGTCTGTATGGCTACACCTACCAGTATGAGTAGGGGTAGTAGTGGTATATTAACTATAACGTCGACAAGCCTCTGTATAACCTCGTCAACCCTACCACCAAAATACCCGCTAATAACACCTAGTACAAGGCCTATGGCTACAATGGCGAAGGCCACGGAGAACCCTATTATCAAGGCTACTGGGAACCCGAAGAGTAGGCCTTGGAACAAATCCCTACCCTTGGTATCTGTGCCTAGGAGCCCGTAGCTGTTCCCGATAACCCTAATACTGGTTGAAACACTCACATCGCCATTGCTTATAAGCCTCTCCACAACCCTAGGATCTGTTCCAGTATACCAGAGAGCTAGGGTAATCTGGTACTCTCCGGTAACAGGTTTGAAATCAGATGCTTTGACATCGAGTGGCTCCCCGAATACAGGCCTGTTTAGAAGTGTACAGACACTATCAACAGTTGCGTTTAACCCATAATGTCTTATGTAGCTTGTAGCAAACAGATCACATCTCATCTTAACCTCAACACCTGCAACCAGCCTCTCTAGTGTGTACTTACCCTCGAAGGCGTAGAGGACTAGCCCATCAGGCCTTGTCACGAACACCATTGGTACAACACTTATACTTGTTAAGTTAACCCCTTCACTAGCCTTAGCCCTTAGTATAACCACCACATCCTGTGGAAACACGTTGCTGGTTAAAGTATAGCTAACCCTGTAAACCTCAATGTAACCTATTGGTGTTAATGTTTTAATGCCAAGTGACCTACCATACTCTGGGACGATCCTATCAAGATCTCTAGGTGGGAAATCCCCTGGACCCCTAGGTGTCACAATTCGAGCCTCCTGGAGCCTAACATTATCATATGAAACAGTTTCTGAAACCGGGATCCCCAGGTATTTAACCCATACAGGGTAGCCTTGCTTAGGGTTTAAGGTCCAAGGCGGTCTATCGGATGCTTTCCACATTTGCGGGAAATCCGGTGGTAGGCTTACAAGGGAGTATATTGAGACTAAGACCATAAAGCCTATTATTAGCATGCTTATCTTACCTAGGTTGTAAGCCCATACCTCCTTAAAGTTTGACCGTAGAGATCTCGCTAAGTACCTAATAAGACCCTCCCTAACCTCCCCCCTCCTCTTTGACATTACAGCTTCACCCTCGGATCTAGGATTACGTATAAGATCTCTAGTATAAACCTAGCAGCTATGTAGACTAGGGTAGTAACATAGACAAGGGCTAAGACCATGGGGCTATCGCCCGCTGCTATGGATACATAGTATAGGAGCCCCATGCCAGGCCAGTCGAATACAGTCTCTGTTATTATGTAACCCCCAATACTACCAGCTAACCCTAGTATCACGAATGTAAGTATAGGACCTGCTATAACCCTCATTACATACCTCCTAACAACCCTACCCTCAGACAACCCCCTAGCCTTAGCAGCCATAACATAATCCTCGCTTACAACCCTTATAGCTACAGCTCTAGCTGAGTACAGCCATCCACCTAGATGAGAGAACGTTACAACAAGTATTGGGAGGTATGAGTAGTAGAGGAGGTTCTTAAAGACCACTGCTAGGCCGGTCACATCTAGTGATAGTAGGTTTGACGTGAAATCTGATATGAGCTTAGCTATAGGCCTATAGCTTGTTGGAGCTACCCCTAGGTAGAAGCCTACCAAAGCTATAGCTAGCATTGCAATCCACCATACGGGGAAGGCGTTTGTTATAGCAGCATATGTTATAATCCCTTTATCCAAGGTACTACCCCTCCTATAAGCTATGAAAGGCCCTAGCGGGATGGCAATCAAAGCTGATACTATGTAGGCAATGGTTATCATCACTATAGTCCTGGGTAGGGCTACTGCAATAGCATCCCCTACTTTAACTGGGGGGGATAAACCGACAACCCCAGCTACCTCAGCTTGACTTACATGAAGATCCAGAACTATAACCTTAGGTATGAGAGAAAGGGATCTCTGATACCAAGGTTTATCAAGACCATAAGCTCTTATAAGATACTCCCTATACTCTGCCACCAACCTCTCAACCTCCTCCCTCGGCAGCTCGGAACCCGGTCTTGTGAGCTGCTCCCTATACTGCCTAACCTCCTCCCTTATGATAGCACTGAGTATCACACGATCATACCCTGTAGCGCCTACAATAATAGCTGTCATTATCAGGACAAGAATCAGAGTTACGGATAGGGTTACAGCCCTAAAACCTATTATCCTAAGAGATCTCCTATCTAAGGGCATAGAGCCTGCCCCCGCACCTCTAACACAATCTACAGTAGAACCTTAAAAGTTTAGATTAAAAGAAAGTAGAATGGAAAGAGGGTGTTTGAGTGTAGTATCCCTTCAGGCTA
>JAJHQN010000098.1 GCA_020833325.1 Desulfurococcaceae archaeon
TACCATCCACCCTCCCGATTACCTCCACTACCGCTGCTAAGAGCTCCTCTAAGCCCACTCTTCTAGTTGCTGAGATAGGCACTATCCTAGGTTGCCCTATGAATCGGGATGTGAGTGTCTCGACTAGCCTCAACCTAGACTCTAGGTTCGCCCCATCCACAGCATCTATCTTGTTAGCTGCTACCACCACCGGTATCCCTAGAGCCTCTATCCTCGATAGTATCTTGAACCCCGCCTCCACCTTCTCCTTCAACACCCTCTCATCTTCAGACACGTCTACAACGAATATTATGGCGTCTGAACGCCTTATCTCCTCAAGCACAGCGTAGAAGGCCTCAACTATCTCAGGCGGCACATCCCTTATGAAGCCCACGGTGTCTATGAAGACCACGCGTGCACCGTTAACCGTTATAGCAGTGTGCTTAGGCTGAAGTGTCGTGAAATACTCTTCCCCAACAGCCTTATTCTCACCTGTTAGCGCGTTGAAGAGGGAGGTTTTACCTGCTGAGGCGTAGCCCACTATAGCCACGTGGGCCATCCCATATCTCCTCCTACTCTCAAGCCTAGCCCTCCTAGTCCTCCTCAGCTCCTCCAGCTCAACCCGGATCCTTGATAGCCTGCTTGTCAGCTGCCTGTAGTAACTGTCTATAGCGTAACCCCCGGGTCCTAGGAATCCTGGGAGCTCTCCAAGCTTACTCCTCCTAATCCACTCTCTAACCATTGGTAGCTCGTGTTTAATCCTAGCCATTTCTATCTGTAGCAGCGCCTCACGGCTACCAGCGTGTTTAACGAATATCTCTAGTATCAATGTAACCCTATCTATAACCCTAACCCTGGACTCCCTGGCTAGCTGGAATGCAGTTGAAGGCTTGAGATCCCCGTAGAATATTATCGTTGAAGGTCTATCAACGCTGGAGCTCCTAGCAACCTCCTCTATAAGCCCCCTACCGAGCCTCCACGTATACCTACTCCTCCAAACCCTTACAACCTCGTATCCTGCGACCCTAGCTAAAACTTTAGCCTCCTCCAGGTGATCCTCCAAACCCCTAGGTATTATCAAATAAGCTCTCTCAACCAGGCTACTCCTCACCCCTCCTCACAACAACAACATCACCGAAGGTCACAGGCCCAGGCCTCCCGGTAGCCTCCAACCCCTCCTCCTCGGTTGGAACGAGAAGCTTAACCTTGAGAACCCTCTCAATACTCCTAGCCAGTTGTAATGGAGGTTTAAACTTACCAGACTCAATCCTCCTAATAACATCAACTCCAACCCTAAGCCTTTGAGCTAGAGCAGCCTCACTCCAACCCCTAGCCTCCCTAGCCCTCCTAACCCTCTCTCCGAAATCCGCTGCGAGATCGAACCCCTCAAGCCCCCCCTTAGCCTTCACAACCCTACGTTCCACAGCCTTCTTCTCCTCCCTCACTATAACAGCTCTAGAACCGAGCCTGGAGAGGCAGGAGGGGCATACTAGTAGTAGGCTACCCTCAATTGAAACCCTCTGGAGAGCACTCGAAGACCTACCACAGACCTCGCAACTAGAGCCGGGCAAACCACAACACCTTAGGGGAGCCCCGTAGTTCAAGAGTTACGCGGAGGGTATATAAGATTAAACTATAGACTCCCATCTTCTAGCAGTTAGGTTTTAAGTTTCACAGAGCTCCAGTCCCATCCTACTACCATGTTTTGAGAGATAATATGTGGGAAAGAAGGTTTTGTGTTGCTTCGGTTGGCTTTTAAGGTTGTTTTATGGTTTTTAACACTCTGGTATTAGCTGGCCTCCCAGCTTTATATTGTTGGCAGGCTTACTATAGCTGGTGGAGTTTTTGGCTTCAACTAGGAATGATGATCTTGGTGAGGTTGTTGAACTTAGGATTTTAAGGGAGAAGGTTAGGATGCTGGCTCAGGCTAAGGCTAGTTTGGAGAGGGATTTAGAGTATTATAGGGGTGAGCTTGCTAAGCTCCTATCCCCACCCTACATTGAAGCTGTTGTGCTGGAGTTGCTTGATAACGGTAGGGTCCTTGTTAGGAGTAGCTCCGGGCCCAACCTTATAGTGGATGTCGCAGATGGTGTTGACAGGTCTAAGCTTAGGGTTGGAGCTCTGGTTGCATTGAATAGCCGTGGGTCTACAATAGTTGAGGTGCTCCCCTCACGCTACGATCCAATGGTTAAACCTATGATTGTGGAGGAGAAGCCTAAGGTGACCTTTAGCGATGTGGGGGGGCTTAAGGATCAGATTAGGGAGCTCTACGAAATCATAATACTACCACTCAAAAACCCCGGGTTGTTCGTTGAGATGGGCGTCGAGCCTCCGAAGGGCGTTCTACTCCACGGCCCCCCAGGTACGGGTAAGACGTTACTAGCCAGGGCTGTAGCTGGAGAGGCTGGGGTAACTTTCATAAGCCTTGTTGCAAGCGAGCTTGTCAACAAGTACATAGGAGAGGGGGCTAGGCTTGTTAGAGAGGTTTTCAGACTAGCTAGGGATAAGGCTCCATCCATAGTCTTCATAGACGAGATCGACGCTATAGCAGCTAGGAGAGTTGATATAGGAACTAGCGGCGAGAGGGAGGTTCAAAGGACAATGCTACAGTTGCTAGCAGAACTAGACGGTTTCAACCCGCTAGAAGGGGTTAAAATCATAGCTGCCACGAACAGGCTAGACATAGTAGATCCAGCACTCCTAAGACCGGGGAGATTCGATAGAATAATAGAACTACCACTCCCCGGCATGGAGGCTAGGCTGGAGATACTTAGAATACACACGAGGAGGACGAGGCTAGCGGATAACGTAGACCTAGTTGAGATAGCAAGGCTAACAGAGGGGTTCAGCGGAGCCCACCTAAAACACCTAGTGGTGGAAGCTGCCTACTCAGCTATAAGGAGAAACTCTAAGGCGATAGCACAGGAGGATTTCATGGAAGCACTGAATAAGATGAAGAAGCATAGAAGGGGTGCAACGGAGGGATCACAATCACATATATAAATCCAAACCTAGAGAGGAAGACTCCTCCCACGCCTCTAGAGCATATTAAGTGAGGTTAGGTTCAGGATATTCGACTACCTTTAGGGTAGAGGCGTTAGGAGCTCAGTGAGCTCGTAATTTTAGTAGGCTCTACAGCAACTTACCATAAGGGAATCTAAGAGCTTTGGTGAAGCTACTCTAGCCCTAGATCATTATGTTAGAGGGCTGGAGCTTGTATTGGAGAAGTACCCACAGCTTTCAAACATAGCATACCAGAAGCTTATGAAGCTTCTTAAAGCTAAGGTTAGGGGTTACAGTGTAGCTGTTACTAGGGAGCATATTGAAGCCTTCGAGAAGTTACTTAAGTCTAAGGCTCCAAAGACTAGGGTGGAGAGGTTACGCTACCTTAGGAGGGCCCTGGAGGATCTAGGCTGGGAGCTCTCAGCCGAGAGATTGGAGGAGTACATTGCTGATCTCCAGGAGGAGAGTCTTAACGTGGTACAGCATGTAGCTAAGGCGTTAAAGCTATTCATAAAACATGTGCTTAGAAACCCAAACCTGTATAGTTAATTCAAGACACAATGGAAGCTGCTATCAGAACAAGTAGAGAGAAATAGACCTCCTAAGAGCAAAAGACTCAGTAAAGCCGAGAGTGAAAACAAACAACCTACCCATAGAGTTAGATAACAAGGTGCACCGAGGGGGAGCTTAAAAAACCCACGTGAACCAAAGCTTATATACGTCACCCTCGGACACCCTATCCATAAACATGTATGCTAACAGTATACAATGGAAACTTCCATTCACAACATGGGAAATCTAATGAGAGATGAAAGCAAAAAGCTTAAATACCCAACTCTACACCATATAAATGGAGCCCCCAACTGGGGGCTTAATGGAATAGAATCCATATAATGGA
>JAJHQN010000099.1 GCA_020833325.1 Desulfurococcaceae archaeon
TTAACAAGTGTTGGTAAGATTGCGAAGAGGATTCTAAGAGATCAATATAAGCATTTAGAGTTAGACTAGCCTCCCAGGAGCTCTGGATAGTACTCTCTTAGGAGTCTTTTTATATCAGCTTTAGGTGTTATACTCCTATAGGCGTTGAACGCTACCTCAACGTACTCCTCCCTTCTATTCTCATACATGTCTAGTATTTTCTCAAGCCTCTTAACGAAATCCACGTAGTCCTGCTCATCTATCTTTAAAGCCCTCTCATCGCCTTCAATGTCTATGAGCTCCTCCAGCTGGGATCCGAAGAACCACCCGTTAACTCCGTCCTCTACGAGCTCCAAGCTCGCCCCGTCCCTCGATGTGAGGGATGGGACCCCGTTGACTCCAGCTTTCATCTGGCTAGTACCGCTAGCCTCCCATCCCGGGAATGGGGTGAATAGTAGTAGATCTGCTCCTGTAAGGCTGTATTTCGCTATCTCCACATCGTATGCTGGGTAGAAGGCTATGTTATTAAGTTCTCTTGATAGTCTTGCAAGCCTCTCAGCCTGCCCTCTACCCCATCCGTCCCATACATGTGGTTTACCTGCTACGACTAGGAACACCCTATCTCTTAAATCCTTCTCTTGAGCTAGCCTCTCCACATAGTATGGCCTCTTGTACTTTACAATTCTCCTAGTCCAGGATACTATCATCCTCCCCCCAACTCTCTTTCCCGTAAGCCCTGCTATGAGGGATTCTAGCTCCTCTCTTAACCTTAAATGCTCCCCCCACAGCCCACTGGGGCTATCCACATTTCTAACCCTAACCCATCTCTCCAAGTCTACAGCGTTGGTAACATAGTTTATCTTACCAGCGTACACGGGGAATAGCTTCCTGGTTGTCTCAGCATGTCTACGTGATACAGCGTATACCTCATCAGCCTCCTCCATAGCGGCCTCAGTAGCGGTACTTACACTTGGTAGGCTTACATCCAGGAGGTCTTCAGCCTCACTCTTACAAAGCCTAGGATGACCCCATGGTCCTGGGGTGTGCGTTATAAACCTCTTCCTAACACCCCTAGGTAACATGTATAGAGCTAAGGCTAGGTGTGCCTCCTGGACATCGACAACAGACCCTTCGGACGCGAGCTTCGAAGCTATCCTAGAGGCTATGGCAGCAGATGTAATGTAGTATAAGCACTCATCATCATGATGCCTGTAGAGGTACTTAAACAGGGAAGCCTGCTTCCTAGGCCTTACAACCCTATATAGTATAGCCTTAGCAGATCCACTCTTATACTCAAACAACTCAGCCTCAGCCACAAGCCTATCATGTCTACCTCTAACCTCCAAAACCCCCACGTGGCTAAGCCTAGCTAGGAATGAAGGAGAGTGTCTATGTCTAACCTCAACGAGACGCGGGCCGTCAACAGTATTATAATCCACATAACCATACGGGTAAAACGGGGCTATGAGGATGTAGGGTAGACCCAGCCTACCCGAAGCATAGAACTTATCAGCCTCCAAAACCCCGAGGCCCCCAGCATAGTTAGCTGAACCTTCAAGTGCAACCTCCATAGCAAGACTGATAATAACCCTCAATACGAGCCACCATAACTACATACACTCAGAGGCCCTTTAAGGGGTACACATATAGGTTGCAGTCTCAATAGATCTTCGAACACCACCTCTCCGTGACCGGCAGCCCGCCCCCTAAATAGACGTAGAGCTCCCTATGGCGGGGAGCCTGGTGAGGACGGTTAACTGTCATCCACCGAGAAGCGGCTATGATAGCTCTTCTATGCTTCTCCTAGCGCTTTCAACACCTCTCACGTACCATGCTATTGACGCTATTAGGCCTAGGGCCCAGAGTATTGTAGCCCATGATATGAAGCCTTGGGCTGTTAGGATTCCCTCTGAGTATACTGTTAGAGCTCCCGCTATTCCTGTTAGGCTTACGAGGAAGCCTACCATTGATGATCTGACACCTGTTGGGAATAGCTCGCTTTGTAGAACGCTTATAGACCCCCAGGCCCACTCTGAGAATACCATGTTTATGAGTAGTAGTGTGTAGAATGCTAGTAGTAGCTCTAGGTTGTGGGATAGTAGCACCACTACAGCTGTTAGGGTGCCGCCTAGGAATGCTAGTAGTACTGAGAGCCTCCTAGCACGATCTATTAGGGGTAGTAGTAGGAAGGCTCCTGTGGACGCACCTAGGTTTGCTATGAAAACAATCCTGGGGGCTTGCTCAACTCCAAAAGCGAAACCTTTTGAGTAGGGTACGTAGTAGGCTAGCATACCGTAGGTTACATACTGTGCTACTGTAACCACAGCTAAGACTAGGAGCCTGAAGGGGTATCTTGATAGCGCTTCACCCAGCCCTATAGACTGCTCCGGGGGTAGCTTGAGCTCAAGAGATCCTCCAACCCCAGCAAACCTCCTAACGATAGACTCGGCTTCAGCAACCCTACCCTTCACAACAAGCCATCTAACGCTCTCAGGGAACGTTAGCCTAGCTAGCCCAACAACCACAGCCGTGCCCAGGGCTGATAGCAGGAGTAACCTTATCTGAACAACGGGATCCTCGTATATGAACGCGTATAGGAGTGCAGCTCCTGCTATGAGGGTAGCACCTATGTTCCAGAAGTTTGTTGACATCATCAAAGCTTTACCCCTATGAGCTCTCGGGGTAAGCTCTGCTAGTGCAGCGTAGGCTGCTCCAAACTCTCCCCCAATCCCGAATGTCATAGCTGATGTTAGGATTAGGAATGCTAGCGGGTTCTCGTAGGTGAAGTATAAGAGTACTAGTGCTAGAACCTCTATGGCTAGAACTAGGGTGAACACAGGTCTCCTCCCATAGATATCTGCAAGCCTACCGAATATGATAGCTCCAAGCCATTCCGCTAGGAGGTTAGCTACGAGCACGTATATAGCTATATCGGGGGCTACGATGTAGGCCATCAGAGGCGCTATGGAGAACATTATGCCGTCGAGCGCATAGTTAGCTGAGACTGTTGCGAAGAGCTTCCAGTGCTCCCAGCTCCACCTAGCATCGTCTAGGGCTTTCGTGAAGCTTACAGCCCCACCCATCACCGGCACCTCATAGCGCTATAATAGGCTCCGGTTATATACTTATGGATAACCGGGTTAAGGCTATTGATTACACCATCAGAGCTTATATCAAGGTATGTAACACCGTATCTTAGAGGTTTAATAGCTCTAGAGCTCTACAAGATGGGTTTAAGCCAGCCTAGGATAGCAACGCTCCTAGGCGTATCACAGCCCATGGTTGCTAAGTACCTTAAACTTGGTGAACGCTACATGCTATCAAAGCTATCCCAAGCTGGGTTGAGTAGGGAGGAGGTTGAGGTTGTAGCTAGGACTGTAGCACTAAGACTCCTAGAGGATCGGGTTGAAGCTCTAGCAACACTTGCTATGGTAGAACTCTCCCTAATGACGAGAGGTGTTCTATGCAACCTATACTCGAAGAAGACAAAGCTCCCAGAAGCTTGTAGAATACTCAAGGTACACCTAGAGCTAGGAGACCCGTTTGTAGCTGAGGTTGAGAGGGCCTTCAAAGAGCTGGAGTCGATAAGAGGAATCTCAGATATCATACCGGAGGTTGGAGCTAACATAGTTGCAGCTAAACCTGGAGCTTCAAGCCACCTAGATATCGTGGGGTTCCCGGGTAGGATAGTTAGAGTTGATAGAGAGGTGGTAGCTGTAGGAAAGCCCATCTATGGAGGTAGCAAGTTCATGGCAAGGTTACTTCTAGAGATACAGAGGAGGTGGGGAGGCGTAAGGGCCATGATATCGCTTAGATGGAGTAAGGAGCTCCTAGAAGCTCTAGAGAAGCTGGGCATGGAGGTATGTAGCGTAGGCCCCTTCACCAACATTAA
>JAJHQN010000100.1 GCA_020833325.1 Desulfurococcaceae archaeon
TCCCTAGCCATTGAAGTGTCAAGATATCCTAAGGCCATCAACTCTAGTACGTCCAGAGGTGTCGGCGCCATTGTATCTACAACTAGAACCTTCCTTGGTTTAACCTCCTTCCTAAGCCTCACCACCCAGCTATATCCATCAGCTACTATAGCGTTGTATCCTGCTACCCTTTCAATGACAGCCTTGGTTGGTTGTCCTTCGTATACCTTAAGCCACTCCTCAGGCTTAACTATCCCGAACGCCCTCGCTTTAACGGTTAAAGTTGCTATAGCGTAGCCCCTAGCCTCCGATGTAGCATATGTATCCTCGGGAGCGTAACATCCGACATCGACATCTGGGTTGCTTAGAACTAGATCCTTCAATGCAAGAAGGAGGCTACTCCATACTCTGAAGTTAGATGGATTCATTAGCTTGAGAGCGTAGTCCATAGCTTCAATGGAGCTCGTAACGACCCTCATACATAGACTTTGAGGTAGTGGTAAGGCTATACTACCATACCTCCTAGCTAACTCAGGTAAACTCCTTGAAAGCCTTCTAACACCCCTCTCCGTCACTGGAACTCCTATTAGGATCTTCAACGTAGTTCCCTACCCACAGTGTATAGCTATACTGTGAAACATATATGTCTTAATCTATGAGAGGACCTTTCAAAGCATAGGTAATGAGGAGCTTTAAGGATACTTTGAGATAGTAAAGTCGAAGTTGAAATGGTTGAAAGGTCTTTAGATGATAGAAGAGACTTTTAGGTTAGGATAGAGGAAGTTACTATAGCTGAGGGCATGCTATCACCCTGAGTTCAACATTACGTTATCGGATGAGGACTTACTTTCTAGAACATGATATTAAAGTCTGGCAAAACCTCCCTTTAAGGGCGAGGAGGGCTCGCAGCTCGGCCGTTGCATTAGAACGATGTTAAATGTAGATTATATTTTTAGTCTACTCTAGATTTAATAGGGGATGGCGTCATGGGGTATGTTGTTGTTAAGATTAGTGGTAGGCTTCTAAGTCCTCCTAGATCTGATTACTATAGGATTCTTAGGGATTCTATCCTAGAGGCTAGGAGCTTTGCTAATCTAGCTATAGTGTGTGGAGGTGGCCCCACGGCTAGGGGCTACATTGAAGTGCTTCGAGATATCGGGGTTTCAGAGGCTTTCCTAGATATTATTGGGATTGCTGTCTCAAGGGTTAACGCCTTAGCCTTAGCACTAGCTCTAATGCCATATTCTCCACCAAGGCCTATAGAGGGTATAGAGGAGGCTGTTGAGGTGGCCTTGAGAGGCTTGATACCCGTCCTCGGAGGGCTTCAGCCCGGTCAGAGTACTAATGCTGTTGCCGTAGCTTTAGCTGAAGCTCTTAGGGCTGATATTGTTATCAATATGCTAGCTGGGGTTAATGGTGTCTATGTGCCACCACCTGGTTTTGAGGGTAGTAGGAGGCTTGATAGAGTGAGCTATGAGGAGTTGGAGGGGGTGATAAGGAGGTATCCTCAGCTTGCCGGTACGTACGAGTTATTCGATAACGTTGCTTTAAAGGTAGCTGAGAGGAGTAAGGTAAGGGTTTTATTCGTTGATGGAAGCGATCCTAGGGTTCTAATAAGGGTTTTACGTGGGGAGAAAGTTGAGGGGACGATGTTAGCTACAACGTAGTACTATTATATCCAACCTCGTAGCTTCATAGCTCTAACAACTCTATCAACTGATACAGCGTAGGCTGCAACCCTAAGATTATGTCTATTCTTATCCAGCTTAGACTCCCAGAAGTTCCACGTTGTCTGTATGGAGTTCATCATCCTCTCCTCTAGCTTCCTCCTAGCCTCCTCCTCTGTAACCCACCCGCCCATCCTATTGTTAACCCACTCTATATGGCTCATTATGACGCCTCCAGCATTAGCTAGTATATCTGGAGCTACTATGACGCCCATCTCCGTTAACATTCTCTCAGCCTCAGTTGTTGTAGGCCCG
The DNA here is from genome assembly GCA_020833325.1 of Desulfurococcaceae archaeon. GTDB lineage: Archaea > Thermoproteota > Thermoprotei_A > Sulfolobales > Acidilobaceae > DSZV01. The sequence goes on from JAJHQN010000100.1 coordinate 1,962, forward strand.
TTAGCCCCCTCTACTACCAGCTTAGCCTTAATGTTTCTAGCATTATACTCTGTTATCACATTTTCCAGAGCTGAGGGTACTAGGATGTCCACTTTTAACTCGAGGAGCTCCTCGTTAGACACCCTCCTGTCGGCCTTATCATAGTTTATTACCGAACCAGTCTTATCCTTAACAGCTTTGACCTCCTCTATGTTCAAACCACTGGCTTTAAATATCCCACCCTTACTATCACTAACAGCTACGACACTAGCACCCATCTCCTCCAAGAACTTAGCTGCATAGTATCCTACATTGCCGAAACCCTGTACAGCTACACTAGCACCCTCAACCCCGCCTAGGATCTTCTTAGCCAGCTCTCTAGCCGTAATAGCGACTCCTAACCCCGTCGAGTATATTCTAGCAATTAAACCACCTAGATCGAATGGTTTTCCCGTTACAACCCCAAAGTACTGGCCCCTCTTCACCCTATAGTACTCGTCTAAGTACCAAGCCATAACCTGTGAATCCGTATAAACATCGGGGGCTGGTATATCTAGGTCCTCTCCTACGAGATCAGCTATCGCAGCAAAGTAACCCCTACTAAGTCTCTCAAGCTCTCTAAAACTAAGCCTTTTAGGATCAACCCTAACTCCACCCTTTCCACCACCATAGGGTAGCCCTGCAAGACTACACTTCCAGGTCATCCACATACTAAGGGCTATAACCTCGTTCATGGTGACATTAGGGTGGTACCTAACACCACCTTTGTAGGGGCCTAGAGCACTATTATGCTGACTCCTCCACCCAATAAACACCTTAACACTACCATCATCCATCCTAACGGGGATCTTAACCTGTACAACCCTCTCTGGAACAGCTAAAGCCTCGTAGACGTCCTCGCTTAAACCTAGTATCTCAATCGTAGCCCTAAGCTGTTTCTTAGCCTCCTCGTAGGGGTCTATATGTATGCTCATATACGCCACCCACGTAGATTTGATAGTGGTAGATATTTATAAATTATGTGTAAACCAAGATAATAGGTTATTAGTGGGAATTGATGCTACTACTTTGAAACATCGAGAACCACAGCAAAACCTAGCGATACCAAATCCCTAGGTGAAAACTCTAACAACAGGTTCTCGCCACCTCCACCACCATAGACTACACCTCTATCCAAGAGGCTTCTATCCACTATAACCTTAACACCCTCAGGGAGAGCTATAGGTGGAACACCGCCTACAGAGTACCCTGTTAAAGCTTCAACCTCACCTGGTTTAGCAAGCCTACAATCCCTAGCTACACCCCTAAGCTTAGAAATATCAAGCCTCCTATCCCCAGGTACTATGACAGCTAGGACTGAATCTCTACAGATAACTACAAGAGTTTTAACAATAGCATCCCTACTAACACCAAGAGCCCTAGCAGCGTCATCAACAGTCCTAGTACTAGATGGAACCTCCAGAACTCTCCAGTTAAGCCCATGCGATCTAATCCAACCCTCAACCTTAACCCTACCAGAGCTCAAAGCAATCAAACCTAGAATAGGGGGATTCGCCGAGAAGCTTAAAACTATCCAAACTCCCCGATATTAGGGTCTAGCAAACCTCGCCTTTCAAGGCGGGGTAGGGCTCGCACAACTTTAGAGCATTAAGGATTTTAAACCTCTCGGACTAGAAGGAGTAACACCCTGGATCCAGAGGTTCGAAACCCCGCCCTTAAAGAGCGGGGAGAGGTCATAACATGTTAACCCATCTTAAGCCTTCTGAACAGGTACGCGCCTATTACTGTTAAAGTGATGCTTGTAGCTAAAGCTATGGGGAGTACTGTGAACCCGGTGAAAGCTACTCTCATTAGAGATGTGAAGTAGAGTACTGCG
>JAJHQN010000101.1 GCA_020833325.1 Desulfurococcaceae archaeon
CTATGGGGTTTGTGGAGGTTAGGGATGTTTGGAAGGATTATGTTGTTGGTAGGGTTAGGGTTACCGCTCTTAGGGGGGTTAGCCTGGATGTTGATTCTGGTGAGTTTCTAGCTGTTACAGGCCCTAGTGGTTCTGGTAAGAGTACGTTGATATACCTGCTCTCCGGCCTCGACGTGCCAACACGTGGTTTGATAAGGGTTGGTGAGGTTGAGGTGTCCCGGCTAGATCAGGCTAGGAGGGCTTCCTGGAGGAGGAGGAGTGTTGGTGTGATCTTCCAGTTCTTCCACTTGATACCGACTTTAACTGCTTTGGAGAACGTGTTGTTGACGATGGAGCTAGCAGGTGTCCCGGCTGGGAAGAGGGTTGAGAGGGCTTTGGAGCTCCTGGAGTTCGTAGGGTTGAAGGATAAGGCTGGTAGGTATCCTTGGGAGCTTAGTGGGGGGGAGCAGCAGAGGGTTGCTATTGCCAGGGCTATAGCCCACAACCCCCCATTAATACTGGCTGACGAGCCTACTGCTAACCTTGATTACGAGAATAAGGTGAGGATAGTGGAGTTACTTAGAGAGGTTTCAAATGCTGGTAAAGCGGTGGTGTTTGCTACACATGATGTGGAGCTAGCTAGGAGGGCTGATAGAGTAGTACACCTAAGGGATGGTGTTGTAGTTGGGTTTGAGGGTGGTGGGGGTGCTCCTAGTAAGATCAGCCCTTAGAGTTGTTGTCTGGAAGAGGCTTGAGACTCTAGCTTTAATCCTAGTTACAATGGTGGCTGTAGCGGCTCCAGCATCGCTAGCTATAATCAAGTCGAACCTAGAGCATCAGATCTACGAGCTATTCAAGGATGTTAGTGGAGATGTAATGCTAACAGGCCGTATTCCAAGCGAGGCTCTAACGGCTTTAAAGGGGTTGGATGGGGTTAGGAGTGTTAATGGTATGATCTTAACCTTTGGGCTCCTGGGGGAGGAGAGGGTTCTCGTAGCTGTAATGGGGCATGAGACTTTCAATAGCTTTGTTAAACTACATGTAATAAGGGAAGGGAGGTTTATTGAAGGTCCCGGGGAGGCTGTGGTTTATAGAGCGATGTTCGTTAGAGGCCCCGTGGAGATGCCTAGGGTTGGCGATGAAGTAGACCTAGTAGTGGTAACGGGGCAGAGGCCTGTATCACTTAAACTTAGGGTAGTTGGGCTAGCTACAGGGTACAATCATTTTGGCCCCACCCCCTTCTTAGTTGTTGCCGATGAGGGGCTCCTAGGGAGGGTTATGAACTATACTCTAACAGCTGTCCGACTTGAAGTAGTGGGAGACCTTAGGGGTGTAGCTGGTGAGGCTAGGTCTACTATTGAAAGTCTGGGGGGAGCAGTCTCATGGCATATGGTTAATGTTAGAGAGGAGAACCCTGTGGTTTTAATAGTTGAGAGTGCTATGAGCGTTATGACGCTACCCGTCCTAATCTTCATAGCTATGGCTCCAGTGCTATCAGCCTCACTAGGCCTAGCTACAGTGGTGAGAGATTCTAGGAACGTAGCTGTAATGAAGGCTATGGGCTGCGGGTTGTGGGAGTTATTCTCAGCATACACCCTACCATGGGTTATAAGGGCGGCCCTCGGAGCTCTCATGGGATTCCTAGTATCACCGTTTATAGCTAGATGGCTTTACCTCAACTACTTCGTAGCTGAAGAGGATCTATCGAGAGCTCTCTACGAGAGATTCGGCTTCAACCCCTACTGGGGTACATCAGCCTACTATGCACTCTTAGTCCTAGGGCTAACGCTACTAGGATCCCTTATCCCGCTCGCTATAGCCTATAGGGTTGATGTTGTAAAAGTTATAGCCACAGTGGGATTACATGCTCACCCAGCCCCTAGGGTGGGGTGGAGTGTGGGTAGGCTTGTGGTTTTGAGGATGTGGGTTAGGGATATGGTTGCAAGGTGGTGGAAGACTGTGGGCTTAGTGATACCATTAAGCCTCCTGATAGGACTTGGCTCCTCTGGTGTAATGCTATCCAATGGTGTCGGGGAGTGGGTTAAAGCTGTGGAGGATAGGAGCTCCACCCCCTTCGACGCCATACTAATCATATCTACAGTTGAAAGCCCTGAGAAGCTCCTAGAGCTCCTAGACAAGCTAGACTATGTTAAGAGGTACTTTGCAAGCACCCCATACAGCCTGGCTGCAGCCGTAGAGGGTTTAACTTTTGTGGAGTTGAGGGCTCCGATCAAAGGTGATCCAGGCGTGGAGCTCCCCTTAATCCAAGGGAGGTATCCTATGGGTGGAGGCGAGGTCGCAATATCCCATGGGCTAGCAAGCTACAAGGGTTTAAAGGTGGGCGATGTGCTGGAGTTGAGAGATACATTCGGGAGGATGCATAAGCTAGAGGTTGTAGGTGTTGTAAGAGCATACCATGATAGAGGATTCCAGTTGCTATTAACACGAGATTCCCTTGTAGAGATAACAGGCTATAGACCTGGTATAGGTAGAGCTTTCACTATCAAGGTTGCCGTTGAACTCAGAGACCCCCATAGGGTTGAGGAGCTCCTAGGACGCCTTAGAAGTGATATTGAGAGAGCGGGGCCCTACGGTGTAGAGGTTGTAGATAGGAGCTCTATATCCGGGACGTTCAAAGCGTACTCCACAATGAACACATCGATAACAACAATCCTAAGCCTCCTAGCTGCAGTAGTGGTAGCAGTGGTAACGACATCGATAATCACATCAGACATATCAGCGAGAGCTAGGGAGATAGCGGTACTAACCTCCCTAGGACTACAGGGTAGACATCTAATACTAGGATTCGCAACACAACTCATACTAGCAATCATAATAGCAATACCCATAGCATACACAACATCAAAGATCATAGCCAGAATGCTAGCAGAGAGAACAGTAAACTTCACAGGCTACATAGAACCCGTAGGAGGCATAGAGGTGGTAACGACGGCAACAACGATGGCGCCACTCCTTATAACAATAATCATAATAATAGTAGCTACAATAATAACAATACGTAGACTAGACTTAGTGAAAGCACTCTCAGACCTCTAAAACAAATCGACTTCTAAGCCTAGGCAATATAGTAGATATAATACCCTCAGCACCCACACTCCCTCCTCTAAGGTAACTCCGAAGTGGTTAATGAAATTCGCCAAATAACATTGTAACTAGTTTAAAACCAAGAATATCTATCCTCCAATAATAAGAGGTCGCATTCACCCCAGCGTAGACTAGCACTAAACATGGTTTCTAGCTTAACACCAGCCTACACCCCACAGACTGAGATTAGAAGCATGAAGAGCGTAAAGCAGAGAAGACTAAGAGCTAATGAGAAATCCCAAACAACCCCATCATGAGCATACGTAAACCTCCAGGAGATCATAGGATCTGAGGCCTATAAGCCACCTGGAAGTATAGCTCCACGTAGGAGATCCTAGGACTTGAGAGCTAGAAGTTCCAACACCAGGGGTTCTTTCAATTCCATTGAGTGGATTCCATTCCATTAAGCCCCTAGTCGGGGGCTCCATGTACATGGTGTAGAGTCGGGTATTTAAGCTTTTCGCTTTTAACACATCATTAGATTTCCCATGATGTGAATAGAAGTTTCCATTGTATACCGTTAGCACACAAGAATCCATTCAATGGAATTGAAAGTCTATGTTCTCAATCCTATGGAAAGAAGGTTACTCTAAAGAGGCTGTTGGGTGGAGCCGCGGCCGGGATTTGAACCCGGGACCTCCGCCTTACCAGGGCGGCGCTCTATCCAGGCTGAGCTACCGCGGCCTCCGTTGGATTCTTTGGTTTTGGGAGGGTTAATATGTCTTTGT
>JAJHQN010000028.1 GCA_020833325.1 Desulfurococcaceae archaeon
GTTAGGCTTGAGGTCGTCGATATCCCCGTTCCTGAGGGTACTAATGTTATTATTGGTAGGACTCATTTCATCAAGACGGTTGAGGATCTCTACGAGGCTATGGTTACAAGCCACCCTAATATAAGGTTTGGTCTCTGTATGTGCGAGGCTTCCGGGAAGAGGCTTGTTAGGCATGATGGTAATGATGAGGAGCTCAGGAAGCTGGCTATAGAGGCTTGTCTTAAGATTGGTGCAGGCCATGTCTTCGTCATATACATGAGGGGTGGGTGGCCTATAAATGTTCTGAATGATTTAAAGCATGTGCAGGAGGTTGTATCACTTGAGGTTGCCACAGCGAACCCTGTTAAGGTTATAGTTGCTGATCTAGGCGAGCAGAGGGCCCTACTAGGGGTTGCTGATGGGTTTAAACCTCTTGGTGTTGAGAGCGAGGAGGATATAAGGGAGAGGAGGGAGTTCCTAAGGAAGATCGGATATAAGAGATGACCTCCCCCACCTGCTTGAGATGGCATCTAGTTTAAAAGGTTTTCTTTCTAGAATTAATTCCAGGTGGTATGAGATTTGAGTAGGGAGGCTGAGTTTTGTAGTGATGAGCTCTTCGACCACCTGGTATACAGGGAGCTAGCTTCAATAGAGAGGGATCCGAAGCTTAAATCTGTTCTAGAAAGGTTTGCTGAGCATGAGAGAAGACATTATGAGTTCTGGAAGAGTCTAGCTGGTGGTTGTGGTAGTGTTAGCATGCTGAAGGTTAGATTGTACGTTCTGGCTAGGAGGCTTCTAGGCCTCACATTCACCCTTAAGTTCCTTGAAAGGCATGAGAGTAGTGTTGTTGAGGAGTATAAAGCTTACCTGGAGAAGCTAGAGGGGCCTGCAAGGGGGGAGCTTGAGAGGATTATAAGGGATGAGGTTGAGCATGAGAGGAGTTTCCTGGATAGACTTGCTGAGATGGAGAGTCTGGTGAGGTACCTAGGATTCATAGCATTAGGTCTAGCTGACTCCATAGTGGAGATTACCGGTGTACACGCAGGGTTCCTCGGAGCTACTGCTACAACCCTAGCAGCGGGGGTTGCAGGGCTTATAGTTGGGCTCTCAGCAGCTATAGCGATGGCTGGTGCTGCATACCTACAAGCTAAGCATGGTGGGGTTGGGGAGGGGCTTAGACCGGGTGCCTCCGCTACCGCTACGGGCACCTCATACTTCTTAGCTGTAGTGTTACTAGCCCTACCATACTTCCTTACAGAGTCAATGCTACTAGCTTTCACAGCATCCCTAATCCTAGCTATCACTCTAACAGTTTCATTCACCATATACAGTAGTGTTATAAATGATAGGGATATTAAAGGGGAGGTTGCAGAGAACCTATTAATACTATTTGGGGTTACAGTAGCATCATATTTATTCGGCACCTTCATAGGAGAGGTGACAGGGTTAAGAGGGTTGATACACCACTAGCTTAAACCTCAAACCCACGTTTTTAAGCGTTAGGCATGGTTCATAGCATAGTAGGGTGCTCTAGAGTGGCTTTGGAGGAGCTTTTTGACAAGATTGCGCCTAAAAGCCCGGGTCAGGAGGAGCTTAAGAAAGCTCTACTCTCAGACAAGGATCTGGTGGGCGTGTTCGGCCCTACCGGTACTGGTAAGAGTTTATTCGCCATAGCCTATGGTTTAACAGCTGTCTATAGGGGTAAGTATAGGAGGCTCGTCCTATCAAGGCCCATAATAGATGTTGTGAGTGGGAGGGAGATAACTTTGTTCAGCGAGCCTGAAACATATTTCAAGCACGCCTCGGAGTACCTTAGGGATATACTAGCTGGGTTTGCCGATGTTAAAGCCTTAGAGGATGCCATATCTTCCGGTAAGCTTATCCTAGCAGATCCACACTTCCTCAGAGGTAGGACCTTCGACGACTCTGTGATAGTACTAGATGATGCTCAGAGCGTCCCAGCTGAAACCATTGTTGAGATTGTAACGAGGATGGGTAGGAATAGTAGGTTGATAATAGCGGGAGACCCCATATTCCAGAGGACAGCCGAGCTTGGAAGGGATGGAGCTACACTAGCTAGAGAAATACTCTTTGGAGAGGAGACAGCTGTGGTGGTAGATCTAGGCGTAAAGGATATCGTTAGACCTGGAGCTAGGAGAGGTGTTAAACTCCTGTTAGAGCTTCAGATGAGGAAAAGGGTTTTAGATGAGGTGGAGAAGAAGGTTAAGGATACAGCTAAGGTTTACGCTGCCGATGCCGATATAATAACTGTGGCTAACCTAACAGAGGCTAAGAAGAGATGGGAGATTACAAGCGAGCACGCACCAGACGTTCTGATAGTTGTTAAGGAAGGCCACCTAGGCAGGATCATAGGAGTTGGGGGTGAGAGGATACAGAGTATAGAGAAGGAGGTTGGGTTAAAACTTAGAGCGATACAACTAACACTAGACCTCAAAGAATTCATAAGAGCCGTACACCCAGTAGCGTGGATACACAAGCACATAGTAGACTTCGACTTCGCAGGAAACAGCCTAAAGCTAACAGTAGCCCGAGGCCACATGGGGCCAATGCTAGGTCAAAAAGGCTCCTACATTAGATTCCTAAACGATGTAATGGAGAAGCTCATAGGAGTTGAGGTTAACGTAGTTGAATCTGAGGAGGAGGTTGAGAAGGCTAGGAGGAGGAGGCGTTAGCAACACCTCCAAGGAGGTTTTCTAAACTCTAGCTACTCCTCCTCGTATATCTCAACATAGATCCTAGCCTTAACCTTCTCACCTGAGAATGGGGGTGTCGTTGAGCCTAGGTCTACTGCGAATGCCACACTATTACCCAGGTCATCGGTAAACCTAACCTCAGCTACATACGTGGGTTTAGGCCCTCCTGATTCGAACATCTTTATCATAGACTCGTATATCCTTGATATGGCCATCTGGAACGCTACGGGGCTGCTGAAATCCTCAGGTTTAAGGGTTACAGTGGCGAAGTTCTTCACTATCCTCCCAACACGTGCTGACCCCTCGTAAACCCTGGATACTCCCTTCTCCCTTTCACTCATTACAAGAGCACCGCTACCTAGTTCTAAGTCTAAGCCTAATTAAACTCTATGGAGGCGATCATAGCTTCTAGGTTTAGAGCTATTTAAGGTTTACTGGTACTCATACGTTAGAGGTTGCTCTTCAGGCGTGGTGGTTGTATTGGAATTGAGATGTCTAGGTTTGAACTATACGGGCCTAAGGTCGATGTGAGGCTTGTTGAGAGGCTTAAGTCTATAGAGGCTAAGTGGAGGGCTCGATGGTCTTCTAGTAGGCTTTTTGAAGCTGACCCTGACCCCTCTAAGCCTAAGTTCTTCGTTACATTCCCATACCCCTACGTCAACGGATACCCTCATCTTGGAGGGGCGTTCACTATTCTAAGGGTTGATATAACTGCTAGGTTTAAGAGGATGAAGGGCTACAATGTGCTGTTCGCCCAGGGATGGCATGCTACAGGCGGCCCTATAGTCTCGGCTGCTCTCAGGGTTAGGGAGGGAGATCCTAAGATCATATCAGATCTTAAACTTATGGGGATCACCGGGGATGAGGTGGGTAAGTTTGCTGATCCAAGGAATTGGGTTGATTTCTTCAGTATGGGGTGGAAGAGGGATCTAATAGCCTACGGTATGAGTATTGATTGGAGGAGGGAGTTCTACACAACATACCTTAACCCCTACTACAACAAGTTTATTGAATGGCAATATCTCAAGCTTAGGGAGAAAGGGCTTGTGGGCATAGGGGAGCACCCTGTAGTATGGTGTCCTAAGGAGGGGAAGGTTGTGGGAGATCACGATAGACCTGATGAGTATGCTGGTATAGGGCCTGTGGAGGCCACCATAATGAAGTTCAAGTCGATGGAAGGCTATGTAATACCAACGCTAACGTATAGACCTGAAACGGTCTTCGGAGTAACTAATATCTGGGTTCACCCTGAAGCAGTGTACAACATAGCTGAGGTCGATGGGGAGCTCTGGGTTGTCAATAACTATATTTTAAGAGAGCTGGAAGACCAGGGTTTCAAGGTAGGATTAAAGGGTAAGATTAGAGGGGTGGAGCTCCTAGGCAAGATCGTTCTAAACACCGTTACAGGTTTAAAGATTCCAATCCTACCAGCGTGGTTTGTAGACCCGGAGCTTGGAACAGGTATTGTAATGAGCGTTCCAGCACACGCCCCCTACGATTACATAGCGTTAGCTGAGCTTCAAAGTAGAGTGGAGCTCCTGGAGAGGTATGGTTTAGATGTAGGTATAGTTAGAGATCTGAAACCAATACCTTTAATCAAAACCCCAGGCTACTCTATAACACCGGCCAAGGACGCTGTTGAAGCTCGCGGTATTAGGAGTCAGGTTGAGAGAGACAAGCTTGATGATGCTACGAAGGAGGTCTATTCTAGAGAGTACTATGAGGGGGTCCTCCTGGAGAATACCGGTGTATGGGCTGGTAAGGTTGTTAGCGAGGTTAAGGATGCTATTGTAGACTGGCTCGCCTCAATGGGTATCGCTGTTAGAATCTACACTCTACCTCAGAGAGTTTACTGTAGGTGTGGTTCTAGAACACATGTTAGGAGGGTTAGGGATCAATGGTTCCTCCTCTACAGTAAGCCTGAGTGGAAGAAGTTAGCTTTCGAAGCACTAGAGTCTATGAACGTCTACCCGAGGGAGGCTAGAGAGGAGATGAGGAGGGTTATAGAGAGGTTTAGGGATTGGGCTTTCACTCATAAAGGTGAGCTTGGCACAAGGCTACCTTGGGATCCTGAGTGGGTTATAGAGAGTCTGAGCGATTCAACAATATACATGGCCTACTACACTCTAGCTAAATACCTCCAACACCCGAAAGAGTACGGTATTAAGCCTGATCAGCTTAAAGAGGAGTTCTTCGACTACGTACTCCTAGGATTAGGCGATCCCGTTAGCGTCTCGAAATCCACCGGGATCCCCGTGGAGCTAGTAGAGGCTATGAGGAGAGAGTTCTTATACTGGTACCCTGTGGATTTAAGGATTAGCGGTAAGGATCTAATGTATAACCACCTCGTATTCTACATACTACACCATGTAGCCATATTCCCTAGGGAGCTGTGGCCACGCGGTATAGCTGTTAACGGGTACATAATGGTTGCTGGTGAGAAGATGAGTAAGAGTAAGGGTAACTTCATACTCCTAAGAGAGGCTCTCGAATGGTGGGGTGCTGATGCAACAAGGTGGGCTGAGGTTATGGCAGGGGCCGACTCCACACTAGAGGATCCAAACTTCGACCCACGTGTAGCTGATAGCGCTGTGGAAGAGCTTAACAGATGGATTGACTTTGCTAGAGAGAACTATGGGAGGGGTAGGGATAGCTGGCTTAAGATAGATGAGTGGTTTGAGAGCACGTTAAACCAGACTGTGAAGAGGGTCTCGGAGCTCATGGAGACAACAATGTACAAGAGCGCCCTGGTAGAGGGCTACTACAACCTCCAATCAAAGTTCAGATGGTACCTTAGGAGAGCTGGAGCACCTAACAGGGAGCTCCTAAAGAAGTTCATAGAAATCCAAACACTACTAATAGCCCCAATAGCACCACATGTAGCTGATGAGGTTTGGGAGGGTATAGGTAAGGAGGGCTACGCCTCAATAAGCCCGTGGCCGTCCTACGACGAGTCTAAGATCAAACCAGAGCTAGACATGGCGGAGGAGGTGGTGAGAAGACTCCTAGATGATGCAAGGGAGGTGTTAAGGTTAGTTAAGCAAGCCCAGAGGGTGAAGATCACAGTAGCGGCAGAGTGGAAGTACGATGTAGCATTCAAGGTTAGAGAGGAGCTCTCCAAAGGCCTAACGATAAGCGATGCAACTAGGAAAGTCATTAGGGAATCCAAGGATAGAGAGCGTGTAGCACAAGTAGTACAAGCTATAATGAAGAACCCTGAGGTACTCAACACACTAATACCCAGAAGCCTGGAGCTCGAAGTCCTGAAAGAGTCAGAAGACTTCCTATCAAGAGAGCTAGGAGTCACAGTAGAGGTGGACGTAGAGGAGGAGAGTACATCACCTAGAAGACACATAGCACTACCGGGCAAACCAGCCATATACGTATACTAACACAACTTATAAAGCTTAACCCTCCTAGCACCCTTCAACACTACCTCACTACAAACATCTCCTCTCAACTCCATGCTTTTAAGAGCTTTATAGTAGCCTCTAAGGGTGTATCTAGGATTCTCCCTCCACACCCCATAAGCTGTTAGAGGTCCTCTCTCACTTAATACCTTGAAGATGACATCTTTTAAACGCCTCTCCCTCAAGGTAACCTTGTAGGGTTTAAAGCCCATGGTTATAACCGCTATGGAGCTCCCAAGGTTTTCTGCTACAGCGTAGCTCGCTGCGGATATGGGTTTTGTTATGAAACCCCTCTTTGCAAGCTTACTCAACACCTTTAACACCTCATACCCCTCAACATGGAAGATCCTAATCTCAGGTCTACTCACCACTACCTGTCCTCTTGAATCCCCTATCATTGCCGCTACAACGTTATAGTTCACATCTAAACCAGACCTCCTAAGATCCTCGATACCCTTAGCTAGGGAGTACGCTAGAACCCCTGTCTCCATGGGGACAACTATGTTTTCAACATTTAACCCTCTCTCGTAGATCTCGAAGATTATAGTTTTTAAACCCTCTATTGTTAGGGGATTCACGTACTCGATAGTGTCATCCCGTACACTCATACCACGTCTTAAGGCTAGCTCTACACCCTCATTACCTATGAACTTAAGCAGGTCATCGAAACTCGCTTGATGGAGATCCTCAATGAGTATCTCGATCTTAACTGTGTCCTTGAGATAGAATGTGAGGGAGTAGGTGAAATCATCAACGTAACTTGTAGTAACGTACTCTAGGTTAGCGTCTCTAATATACGATGCGATGACGGCTGATGCTCTGTCAGCATAGGATCCTGTTGGGTTCTTCCTCTCATTCTTAACTAGAACCCCCTCCACCTTACTGACCGGTGTTAGACCCTCACCACGGGATATCATTTCATTGAATCTTGGTAGGAGTGAGGAGTACCTCCATATACCAGGCTTGGACCTATCAATTCTATAGGCGTACTCTTTGTACTCTACTGTTACGAGCCCACTACAGTAAGGGCATGTGGGTAGAGGTCTGCTTACAATACTTCCACAGACCGTGCATTTGAAGTTGAAGTTTAGGGAGTCCATGTTATTGTAACCATAGCCTATTTTAATGCTACCTCTTTATGAAGGATAAGAAGTATTTGTAGACCCCCTTCTCCCCGGTTATCTCAGGGTGGAATGTTAGTGCTAACATGTTGTTTTGCTCCGCTGCAACCCCTATCTCGCCTATGGATGGATGGTTTATGTAACCGGTTACCCTTGCTGGAGGCCATGCACTCTTTATACCTGGAGCTCTGATGAAGGCTCCTTTAACCAACCCTATGTTCTCTACCCTCACCGTTGATATGAATGAATCCCTCTGTCTCCCAAAGATGTTTCTTACAACCTCTATGTTCATTAGCTTTAATGTGAACTGGTTTGTTTCACCTACAACCCTGTCTGCAACCTTTGCGGCTAGTAGTATTGCTCCAGCACATGTGCCCATTATTGGTAGCCCTTTCTCCGCTAGCTCAACAACCTTAGTGTCTAAGCCTCGACTACTTAGAAGTAACCCTATCGTTGTAGACTCTCCACCCGGTATTACTAGGGCATCTACACCTTTTAGATCATCTATCCTCTTAACTGCTACAGGTTCTACACCCTCTATCTCACGTAGTATTTGGATATGCTCTAGGAAATCGCCTTGTAGCGCTAGAACGCCAACCTTAACCACTGCTACTCACCTCTAACCTGCATGAGCTGCTCTGGTTTAAGCGTCCTCACATCTATACCCATCATAGAAGCCTTCTCTGAGACCATTCTCTGAGCCTCAACTACAACCTCAGGATCATCATAATACGTTGTTGCCAGCACTATAGCTCTAGCCCTGCTCTCTGGATCGGAGCTCTTGAAGATTCCGGAGCCCACGAAGACACCGTCAGAGCCAAGCCACATCATCAAGGCTGCATCCGCAGGTGTAGCTATACCACCGGCAGCAAAGTTAACCACAGGGAGTCTCCCCAGCCTAGCAGTCAGCAATGCTAGCTCGTAGGCGACTTTATTCTCCTTAGCGTAAAGCCATATAGCTTCAAGATCACCACTTAGATAATAGCCTCTAAGCATCGCTATATCCCTATTCACAATCTTCATATGCCTAACCGCCTCAGCCACATTCCCTGTCCCAGGTTCACCTTTAGTTCTAATCATCGAGGCCCCCTCATAGATCCTCCTAAGAGCCTCCTGTAAGCTCCTAGCACCGTTAACAAAGGGTACCTTGAACACCCACTTATTAATATGTGATTTCTCATCAACAGGGGTTAAAACCTCACTTTCATCTATAAGATCAACACCTATCTCCTCAAGGAGCCTCGCCTCCTCCACATGACCTATCCTACACTTAGCCGAAACCGGTATGGTTATAACGTTCATAACGCCAGTTATAACGTTAAGATCGGCTGTCCTAGCTACACCACCAGCCATCCTCACATCATAGGGGAGCTTATCCAACACCATAACCCCAACAGCACCAGCCTCCTCAGCAATCTCAGCCTGCTTCTCATTAGTAACATCCATTATAACACCTCCCTTAAACATCGATATAAAACCGTATTTAACTAGGGGAGTGCCAGTCCTAATGGGTAAAACCTCCCCTCCCGCCTCCCTAATCCTATCCCTAAACTCTAAGAGCTCGTATATGAGCTCGCGCAACCTCTCGAGGAACACGTATGAATCTACGAGCTTCAACACTATCACCACTACATGGTATTAGGTTCTAGGTAGTTATGCGTTATTGAACGTTCAATAGAGCCTATGAAATACTAGGGAAAAAGTTTTAGAAGGGGTTATTATGTGGTTAGGAGTTTTTCTACAGGTATTACTGGTTTCTCCTCCTCTATTAGCTTGAGGTCCACCCCCTCTACTAGTGTGGCTTCCGGTGGTAGTGGTTTTGGTGGTTCTCTTTTCTCCATTGGTGGTACTACCTTTGCTATCCTGGTTTTCCTATACAATCTAATCTTGTATTTTAGTAGTGTGCTTCTAAGCCTTTGTATTGCCCCTGCTGGGTCAACCATCTTAGGGCATACCGCGCTACATGAGGCTGCGAAGTGGCATTTGAATATGCTTCCTTCAACGTCTAGGAATCTTAGTCTCTCCTCCCAAAGCTCATCTCTTGTATCAGCTACGTACCTATAGGCTTGTGTTAGTGCTTGTGGTCCTAGGAAGTTGGGGTCTGAGGCGTACACTGGGCATGCTGCGTCGCAGAGGCCACATGATATGCATAGGCTGTACTCGTAGTACTCCGCTAGCTCATCTAGTGTCTGGGAGTATTCTAGGGTTGGCTCCTCCCTCTCCCTCACATCACGCCTCATTATGTATGGTTTCACAGCCCTATGCTTCCCGAAGAACTCTGTGAAATCTGTTACCAGATCCCTGAGCACTCTGAAGTTGTATAATGGTTCTAGCTCAACAACAGGCCTCCCCTCAGAGGCTACCTCAGCAATCTGGGTCTGGCATGCTAGCCTAGGCCTCCTATTAACCACTAAACCACAACTACCGCAAACCCCCATTCTACAGCTATACCTGAAGACCAGGCTGTGATCCCTCTCAGCCTTAACCCTCAAGAGCGCATCTAGAACAGTCATACCCCTATATGTTTCAACCTCGTACTCCTGCCACCAGGAGCTCCCAGTCTCAGGGTTATACCTTCTAACTCTAACCTTAACAACCTTAGGTGGTGTCCTAGTAGCAGCTTTTAAGTCGAAGACCATGGATGCCTCACCCAAGCTCCGGAAGCCCTACTATTGTGTGAATCGCTACTAGGAGCAACGCTATGATAGCTAGGATTGATAGGATGTTTACAGCAAACCTTAACCTCTCGTTTGAACCAGCCCATTCCAGGAGCATGCCCCTAAGCCCGTTAACACCGTGGATTACAACAGCTATTGATAGTAGGATTAGTAGAGGCCAGAACCTCTCCACCTCATCATAGATGATCTCAGGGCTCATGGTAGACGGGAGATTCTCTACACCGTGGAGCCATGGGATTCTATCAGCTACATGCCATGATACTAGGAGTATCATGAGGATAGCCGTCACATACTGTATCAAGGCTATAGTGCCAGCCTTCATATCAAACCACCTCACATAAGGAATATTACGTAGCCCATTAGAGCCCATATTACTAGTGAGAGGATGAAGACAACGTAGATTAACGTCCTCTGGTAACCTTTAAGAGATGGTGGTATGTAGGGTGGCTTAGGCTTCTCAGGCCTCCCAATACCTAGTGCTAGGAGCTCCACTAATAGAAGTCTAATCCCGTTGAGAGAGTGGAATACAAGGGCTCCCATAGCTATGAAGAATAGTATCGATACCAGGTTGACGCCTGATAGTCTTTGAACCTCCTCCACCCAGGCCTCCCACCCAGCCCTAGCCGGTGTATTTGTTGATACTATGTGTAAGGCTATGAAGCCTACTAGTATAACCCCCGTTAACCTGTGTAGTGTGAAAGCCACCCTCTCAGGGTTACCCTTAATATCAATTATCCATGGGTAGAAGCTCGCCATTACGCCAAGCCTGTTGCTTGCAAATCTAAACTTACCCCTCTCCACATCACAACACCCCCTAGTACTTCCTCTCCGTAGGCTTCCAAGTTGTTATCCTCACAGGCTCATATGATAGGCTTACATCGTCCTCCCCATATCTTATGGCTAGAGTGTGTTTAAGCCAGCTAGAGTCATCCCTCCTTGGGTAGTCGAACCTATAGTGTGCCCCACGACTCTCAGTTCTAGCTATAGCGCTTTTAGTTACAACA
The DNA here is from genome assembly GCA_020833325.1 of Desulfurococcaceae archaeon. GTDB lineage: Archaea > Thermoproteota > Thermoprotei_A > Sulfolobales > Acidilobaceae > DSZV01. The sequence continues at coordinate 10,907 of JAJHQN010000028.1, forward strand.
AGCGCTACATCTAGCATGTTTAGGGTCTCTATAGCTAGGATTAAATCTGTGTTGTAAACCCTGCTCTTATCCTCCACGTAACCCTCCCTCCTCATCGCCTCCCTAAGCTTTATAATCTTAAGAGCTCCGCCCCTCATCGAATCCCCTTCTCTGAACACGTAGAATCTCGTATCCATAGTCTCCTGGAGCTCCCTTCTAATCTGGTAGCTTGGCGTCCCAGACTCTCTTCTTACAAGCTTGTAAACCCAATCCTCCTCAGCTAAACTCCTCTCCCTAGACGGGCCTCTAGCCTCTTTAACCCTTAAAGCGTACTCTGCAGCTAGCATCCCAGCTATACGCCCTGATACTAGGCACTCCGTCGTACTATTAGATCCAAGCCTGTTAGCTCCGTGAATACTTGCAGCTGCAGCCTCACCTGCTACGAATAACCCTTTAATCCACCTACCCTCCACGTCGAGAGCCCTATAGTAGGTATCAGTATGTATACCACCCATGGTATAGTGTGCTACAGGCCTAACAGGTATAGGCTCCTCAACAGGGTCTATTCCCGCATGTTTAAGAGCTATCTCCCTTATAGCTGGGAGCTTCTCATTTATCTTATCCTCCCCCAGGTGCCTTAGGTCTAGGAGCACGTATTCCAGGCCTGAGACAGGATCCTTGAAACCCCTACCCTCCATAATCTCTGTCATCATAGCCCTTGAAACTATATCCCTTGGAGCTAACTCCATCCTCTGAGGAGCATACCGGGCCATAAACCTCTCACCCTTACTGTTCAACAGGTATCCACCCTCACCACGAGCAGCCTCCGATATCAAGATTCCACTAGGCACCAAGCCCGTAGGGTGGAACTGCACGAACTCCATATCCTTCAGTGGGAGCCCGGCTCTAAACGCCATCGCCAGCCCATCCCCTGTTACACTGTGGGAGTATGTCGTGAAATTGTATATCCTACCAGCACCACCAGTAGCTATTATGGCCGCTTTAGCTTTGAAGAGGTAGATGTTTCCATCCCTTGGGTTTAGAGCGTAGAGACCTCTAAACTCCCCCTCCTCAATGTTTATATTGGTTACAAACCACTCATCATACCTCTCCCAGCCATCGTACTCTAGTAGCTTGTTGTACAATGTCTGCATCTCGTAGAACCCTGTTTTATCAGCTGCATAGAGGGCCCTATTGAAGCTATGGCCTCCAAAAGCCCTCTGAGCAATCCTACCATCAGGCCTCCTACTCCACGGAATACCCCAGTGCTCTAGGAGCCTCATCTCCTCGGGGGCAAGTTTAACCATAAGCCATACAACATCCTGGTCAGCAAGGAAGTCCGAGCCCTTAACAGTATCCCAAGCGTGTAGGGAGAAGCTATCACCCTCCTCCCTGTAGAGAACAGCAGCAGTACCACCCTCAGCAGCAACACTATGACTCCTCATAAGCTGAACCTTACTAATAACACCAACACTAACCTTCTCACCGTAAACCCGTTTAATCTCAACAGCAGCCCTAAGACCTGCAATCCCAGAACCAACAATAACAACATCGTGCTCTACACTCTCAACCCCAGACAAGCTACACACCAACTAAACTGTATATATCCAAAAATTTAAATAAATATGTATTTAAAATCAATCAGGAAAAGTACAACCTATAAGTAAGCCAACGTGATAGTCTATGCAATAATGTTGAGAAAGAAGCTTTAAAGCTCGAAATGGATGGCATCGAAGGCACTCTACCAAACAAGTCATAGGAACCTAGATATAACGTTTCCCCCTTAAGCTACTAGAGCTCCGGCAGCTGAACGCCGGCTTTATAACTTTACGATAACCTATAAGTTTTAGAGGTTAAATGTTCTATTGGGTTTGTATGCATGCGTGATGAGGAGGTTTTAGCTAAGGTTACCCTTGTTAAAGGTGTAGAGGCTGTTAACGTAACCGCTATTGTTGATACCGGAGCTGATGTCAGCATTATATCGAGAAGGTTAGCTGAGAAGCTTGGATGTCTGATCGAGCTAGAAGAGGTTGAGGAGGTGGAAACAGCTAAGAAGGGGGTTACGGTTAGAATTGTAGGCTACTGTATACCATCGAGGATAATGTTTCAGGGTGAGAGGGTTCCACTAGCCTTACTTTATGTAGCAGAGGATTTAATAGAGGATATGATAGTAGGTAGACATGAGATAGATCTATGGGGCGTGGTTTTCACGAGGGAGGGTCCGAGAGCTACAAGGAGGGTATTAAGGGTTATTTAAACTTGGTAAACCACGTAGCCATGAGTCATTAAAGTCACCCTAGGATCGAAGCAATAATAATGTATAGCTTTGAAGTATTTGCTTTCCTAAGGGCTCCTGGGATTGATTGCTTGGAACCCCCTGAAGCCCTGTTATTTAAGGGAGTTCTTTGCATAGTGAATCCCCTGGTTCTAGTAGCACCTCTGTATCGGGTTGCCCGTGTGCTTGTTTCTATGTCTCTATGTTAGTTTTAGGATTTTCCTTGGTGTCCTGGTTGCTAGCATTATCTTAAGCCTTTGTATTGCTCCTGCTGGGTCTACGCCCTTTGGGCATACCTTGCTGCATGCTCCTACGTACTCGCATGCCCAGACTCCATCTCCTCTATCAACAGCGTCTAGCCTTTCCTCCCCTCCTTCATCTCTCGAGTCTACGGTCCATCTTAGTGCTTGTGCTAGAGCCTGTGGTCCTATGAAGCTTGGTTTCTCGTATACAACGGGGCATGCTGCTACGCATAGCCCGCACATTATGCAGTAGCTGTATGCTAGGAATTCTGCTAGCTCTAGTGGTGTCTGCCTATACTCTGCTACTGGGTTGAACTGCTCCTTCACATCCTTTCTTATAAGATATGGTTTAACCCTCCTATGGTTGTTGAATAGGAGCTCGTTAAACCTCGTTACGAGATCTCTTACTAATGGGAAGTTGTATAGCGGCTCTACCTCAACCTCCGTGGTTCCAAGGGATCTAAATGTTGTTTCACATGCAAGTCTAGGTGCACCATTTATAACCATACCACAGCTACCGCATATACCCATTTTACAGCTATACCTAACAGCTAGTGTTGAATCCTGCTCCTCTATAATCCTCAATAGCGTGTCTAAGACCGTGGTGTACTTCCCAACCTTAACCCTATACTCCCTATAGTAAAAGCTCTTACCAGGCTCATACCTCCTAACCCTAACCCTAGCCTCTCCTAGTAAAACCAACACCTCCCACAACGTAGACGAGGCCTATGATGCCGAAGAGGAGGGATAGCAAGGCTAGGAGTAGTAGCAGGAGCTCCCTCAACGAGCCTCCAACACCTAGAGCTGTTAAAACCATGAAGACCCATAGCACCAGCAGGGTTCCAAAGTAACCTGTATAGTGGGTCATAGCAATCATTGAATCCCTCAAACCCATCACCCCGCTAGGAGGAATGCTAGGAAGCCTAACACCCATAGTATGAGGAGTATGTAGAATAGAGCTAGCATGCCTATATACCTAAACCTATACCTCTCCCTCAACATCTCCAAGGCTGTCTCAGCCAGGGAGCTTGATATAACGCCCTTACTTAGAGCTAGTAGAGTACCTTTAACGACAAAGTAGAATAGCGGTGTTAGTATGAGCCAGTACACTACTAGCGATAACTTTACAATAGCCCAGCTAGCTATGCTGAGAAGGTAGAGTAAGGCTATAAGAGCTACCACCATGGAGTACGCTATGGCCACCCTGTATGATGTAACGTGGATCCAGCCTTCGAAATGGTATCTCCTAAGCTCAGGTTTAAGTCTAGGCCTCTCCACCTCCCAACACCTCCTAGTACCTTCTCTCCTCCGGAGCCCACCTTGTTATACGCACCAGTGTGTACGATATTACAGGCTCCTCTCCAACCCTGTAGTTCACCAGCGTATGCTTAAGCCAGTTTACATCGTCTCTCTTCGGGTAGTCGAGCCTGTAGTGAGCTCCACGACTCTCAGTCCTAGCTATAGCTCCAACTATTATAATCTCAGCTACGTCGAGCATGCTAGCTATCTCGAGTACATCCCTCAGGTTGTTATTATACATTCTCCCGGTGTACTCTAACCTTACATTGCTAAACCTCTCCTTAAGCCTCTTAAGCTGAGACCAAGCCTCTGATAGTGTTGATCCGTGCCTGAATATACCTACCCTCTCGTCCATCATCTTCTGGAGCTCCCTCCTAACCTCGTATGGGTTCTCTGAACCCCTCTCACTGTGGATAAGCCTATCGAAAACCCTAGACTCCTCTACCTTAACCCTCCCAGCTAGGCTTCCAGACATTTCAAGAATTGTATCAGAGGCTTTCATAGCATAGCTGGCTGCGGCAGCACCAGTAAGCCTACCCCATACAACGCACTCGCTAAGAGCATTACTCCCAAGCCTGTTAGCTCCGTGGACACTAACAGCTGCAACCTCACCTGCAGCCCATAGGTTTGGTATAGGGCTCCCATCGTTCAAGAGAACCTGGCCGTAGGTGTCAACGTGCACACCACCCATAGTATAGTGGGTTGCAGGCCTCACAGGTATGGGCTCCTCAACCGGGTCCACGTTAATCAACTTCCTGGTAATCTCCCTAACCATTGGAAGCTTCTCCCTAAACACCCTATCCCCGAGATGCCTTAGATCCAGGTGTAGATACCCTAAACCCGACTCCTCATCCACGAAACCCCTACCCTCCATAATCTCTGTCATCATAGCCCTTGAAACTATATCCCTTGGAGCTAACTCCATCCTCTGAGGAGCATAGCGAGCCATAAACCTCTCACCCTTACTGTTCAACAGGTATCCACCCTCACCACGAGCAGCCTCAGTTATGAGAACACCACTAGGCACCAAGCCCGTAGGGTGGAATTGCACGAACTCCATATCCTTTATAGGTATACCAGCTCTATAAGCTATTGCTATCCCATCCCCCGTACTAGCCTGGGATACAGTAGCGAAACTATAAACTCTACCAGCACCACCCGTAGCTATTATCCCGGCTTTCCCCATGAAAACCCTCATCTCGCCTGACTCGAGATCCACGGAGGTGACACCTTTGAAGAGACCGTCCTCCAAGAGTATTGATGTAGCGAAGTTCTCATGGAAAAACTCCACATTATCAAACCTCTGTAGGTTACTATAGAGAGTGCTCATCATGAAGAACCCGGTTTTATCAGCAGCATAAGCAGTCCTAGGTATGCTCATACCACCAAAAGCCCTTTGAGCAATCCTACCATCGGGAAGCCTACTCCAAGGGGTCCCAAGGTGGTCGAACAACCTAATCTCCTCAGGGGCGAGCCTAACCAGAACCTCAACGGCATCCTGATCAGCTAGGAAATCAGAACCCTTAATAGTATCATAGGCGTGCAAATCAAAACTATCGCCAGCCTCCCCAGGATAGAGAACACCACTAATACCACCCTCAGCAGCAACACTATGACTCCTCATAGCGTGAAGCTTACTAACAACAGCAATTCTAAGCCTCCCACCGGAGATGAGAGAAGCCTCTAGAGCAGCGCGCAACCCAGCCAGCCCAGAACCTAAAACAACAATATCATAACGTAAAACCTCCACCAACGCCACCACATGAGAAAACATGGGGAG
>JAJHQN010000030.1 GCA_020833325.1 Desulfurococcaceae archaeon
CTAGTCGAGACACTCACATCCCGATTCATAGGGCAACCTAGGATAGTGCCTATCTCAGCAACTAGAAGAGTGGGCTTAGAGGAGCTCTTAGCAGCGGTAGTGGAGGTAATCGGGAGGGTGGATGGTAGGAGGGTGTGTTGTAGCGGTTGACGTAGCGGTGGCCTCCAGTGCTCCTGAACCCCTATGGTATGGTTTATGTTCTGAGATTGGGCCATAGGCTTGGTAGGGATAAAAGGGTTACCACGCACGTTGGCCTTGTTGCTAGAGCTTTTGGAGCTAACGGGTTTATACTTGAAGGTTGCGATGAGAGCGTGCTAGGATCTCTTAGGAAGGTTCTAAGTGTTTGGGGCGGTGATATGGTTGTCGAGTGCTGTAGTAGTGGGATGGAGGTTGTTAGGAGCTGGAAGGACGCCGGTGGGGAGGTTATACATTTGACGATGTACGGTCTCCCCCTAGACGATGTCATAGACGCTATCAGGGTATCACCTAAGCCTAAGCTTGTTATCGTTGGAGCTAGGAGGGTTGAATGGTTTTACTATGAAAACTCAGACTACAACGTGGCCGTTGGGAACCAGCCTCACAGCGAGGTCTCAGCTCTAGCTCTCTTCCTGGATAGGCTATTTAGGGGTCGCTGGGCATACATTAGATTTGGTGGGGCGAAGCTCAGAGTTATACCTTCGAGTAGGGGTAAAGTGGTGGTTAGAGTTGGCGGGCCAAGAGAGGGATCCGATGAGGGATCTAGAGGTTTTCATAAGGGATCTGGCTGAGAGGAACGAGGTGGACCCCCAGAAGGCCCTCCACGTCTTCAAAATACTATCCGACCCCGGGAATGTTGAGGGTTATAGTGATGATGATATAGAGGCTCTAACAGGCTATAAACAGGCTGAGGTTAGGAGGATACTAAGAATACTCTACGATGCTAGGATGATCCAGTATAGGAAGGGGGTTCACCCGAGCTACGGTGTTGCAAGGTACTTCTGGAGGGTGGACTCCAACTCTATAAACTACCTGCTCTTAAAGAGGAAGAAGGAGGTTTTAGATAAGCTTAGACAGAGGCTTGAGTTCGAGAGCTCCAACGAGATATACAGGTGCCCTAGGGATGGGAGTAGGTATGTGTTCAACGAAGCCTACATTAACGAGTTTAGGTGCACCAGGTGTGGGGCCCTCCTAGAGCTAGAGGATAATAGCGGTGTGGTGAGAGCACTTAGGGAGGCTGTGGAGAGGCTTGAGAGGGAGATAGAGGAGGATGAGAGGAGGGTTTACAGTAGTTGACCTATTCTCAGGAGGGGGCGGGTACGCTAGGGGTTTTGAGGAGGCGGGCTTCAAGATCCTGGTAGCCGTGGACAACTACCCCCCGGCTGCTAAAACCTATAAGGCTAACTTCCCCCACGCTATTGTAGTAGCAGAGGATGTGAAGGAGCTCTCATACATGGATTTAAGAGAGGTCTCAGGGGTGGCTAGAGGGGATGTAGATGTTGTCATAGCGAGCCCCCCATGCGAGCCCTTCACCCCAGCTAACCCCGGTAGGATGAGGAACCCGCTTGATAGACTCTACTCCGACCCGGTGGGAGTGTTATTCCTACATGCTATAAGACTGGTGGGTGAGCTGAAACCCAAGGTTTTCATTATAGAGAATGTACCCGGGGTTCTTGAAGGCCCTTTAAGAGGTGCTCTAAGGGAGGAGGTTAGAAGGGCTGGGTTTGATAACGTATACTTTAACGTGTTAAGAGCTGAGGACTACGGATCCCCTAGCGTTAGGGTTAGGGTTTTCATATCCAACATAGAGTTGAAGCCTGAGAGGAGACCGGGCCCGAAGGTGGGCGAGGTACTAGAAGGTCTACCACCACCAGGCTCCCCTACACCCCCAAACCACGAATACCCCCAGGAGATTCCGAGGAGGCATAGGGGGAGGGTGGCTAAGCTAGGGTGGGGGGAGGCCCTCATATACTTCCCGGGGGCTGGTGGGAGCAGGCACCCTAACTATGTGAGGTTAAACCCTAATAGGAGAGCCCCCACGGTTATGGGGTCCTCTAGGTTCATACACCCCTACGAGCCTAGACTTCTAACTGTGAGGGAGCAGGCTAGGCTAATGGGGTTCCCCGATTACCACGTATTCCTAGGTAGTAGGGATGCACAGTACGATATGGTTGGAGAGGCTGTCCCACCACCTCTAGCTAGGGCTATAGCAGAGTATGTAGCCAGGGTTTTGAAGGGGCTTCAGTAGCTTTAAGATGGTTGGAGAGCTTTATTGGATTGGTGAAGGCTGTGAGCCCTTTAATACCGGTCGTCCACAATGTTAGTAGTGTTCAGAGGCTTGTGGATGTCGCAAGGCTCGTCTACGGTTTCGACATAGGGTTACTTGTAGCTAGTAAGGTTTACGGTGCTGCAGCTCAATCCGGGATCCCCGAGGTTATGAGGTTGGCTTTTAAGAGTAATAAGAGCTTCCTAGTCCTACCGGATATAGGCGATGTCCTGGAGCTTCTCAAACCCGATGTTACCCTCATAGTAACCTTTGATTACGCTGGAGAGCTCATAGACCCCTTCAACCCCCCAGTTTACAATGGTAGGGTTCTAGTTGTGTTCAACGGGGGGGAGCCTGATTTCTCAGCGGATGAAGTTAGGTTTGGTAAGCCTATCTACATAAAGGGGGTTCCAAGGAGGATTGGGGTTGTAGCGGAGGCTTCCATAATACTTTATTCCCTCCTAAGTAGGATTAGGTAGATGGGTCGAAGGGGTTGAGGTCTAGGAGAGGTTATGGGGAGTCTGTGAGGGATATTCTTGTTAAGCTTAGATACTACACTAGCATAGCCATGGACCTCTCCCTCTACTCCCTAGCATTCAATGATAGGGAGGCTGCTGTGGAGGTGTTGAGGATTGAGAGGGATGTTGACGAGCTGTATAGGAGGCTTATAGCTAAGACTTTGATAGCCTTAAGGGGGTCCTCTGACGCCCCCATAGCCATGGGGTTGATGGCCGCGTCCTCAGCCTTAGATACCATAACCGACGCCTCAGCCGATATAGCGATGCTGGCTATCAAAGGGTACCCTGTGCACCCCTACATTAAGGCTATAGCGTGCCAGGGGGAGGCTGTAAGCATTATAAGGAGTGGTAGGAGTGTATCTAAGCTCCCAGCTAGGGTTGATATCCTGGTTGTCAGGAGAGGTGATAGGTACGAGTTCGCCCCCCTATCAGAGAACCTGCTTGAGGGGGATTTGGTTGTTGTAAGAGGGCCTGTTGATGAGATTATACAGTTAGCTGAAGCTCTGGGATCCCCGACTACTATAACACGTTGTAGTGTTGAGATAGAGGTGCAGGCTATGGGTGGTGATAGCCTCGCCTCAACACTCCTAGCGTTCAAGAACACATCGAGAGTTGCAGTGGATCTAGCCTTCTACTCCCTCTTAAACAACGATATTGAGATTGCCGAGGCTGTGGTTGAGATGGAGGAGTATAGTGATAGGCTCTACCACGAGCTCCTAGAGCTTATCATGGGCTCCAGCTACCCTGGTAGGGCTAGGGAGAACGTATCACTACTAATACTCTCCAAGAGCCTTGAGGAGCTCTCAGACGCGGCCCTAAGGCTCGCCAACGTCGTTAGGTATGGGCAGCTAACGCAGGTGATATCCAGTGCTGTGGGGGGAGGGGAGGAGGCTTATGTGAGGGTTAGGGTTGAAGGTGCCGGGGTTGTGGAGCTAGGATCCCTAGATCTAGAGGATAGAGGTTTCATACCACTAGCCCTCTACAAGCCAAGGCTTAGGGATTGGATAGCACCTGTAGCCCCCACAGCTACTCTGGAGTCGGGGGATGAGTTGATACTAAAGTACTATAAGGGGGGCGTCGGGGTTGAGGAGCGTATGTTGAAGGAGCTCAGATCCCTAGGTTTAAAGCTCGTTAGGGTTGAAACCCCTTGAGCATACCTCCTGAGCTCTGCACAAGGTGTAAGGGTTATAAGAGGCTTTGCGGCCTACCGAGATGCCCTATACTAGAGGCTTTCAGAGCCCAGGTAGGCGTCTACCTCAAGCTGAGGGGTCTCAGCGCCTCAGGCTCCACACCCCCCTCTACGCTTGTAGGTGAGCACGGCTACCCTAGGGTTAACGTCTACTACATGATGCCTGTTGAGGTTTACGGTGAGAGTGCTAGGATATACGAGGACCCCGTAACATGGGCTGGTAGGAGGTTGGGTGTTAGCGATATAATCAGGTTTAGGAGTGAGCTGCTCTCAGCTAGGCTAGAGGTGCCTGTCCACGAGCCTGAAAGGCTTTACGAGAGCGAGGTGGGGTTGGCTAGCGTCTCGGAGAAGCCTGTAGACTCGGAGGCTGAGCTTGAGAGAGCTCCAATCCCAAACCTTAGATTTGATGGTATAACGAAACCCCTAGGCCCTAGGGCTCCTGCTAGGAGGATTAGGGTTTCAGGTAACCCTAAGCTCAACCCCTTCGTGGAGAAGGTTATCCACGACGATCTCAAAGCATTCCACTCGGTGGAGGAGCTCTACAGGGCGGGTGTTGATGTATACACTATACAAAGGCTACTAAGCCTCGGCTTCCTAGGGAGGAGGCTTAGGAGGAGGCTTGTCCCGACGAGGTGGTCTATAACAGCTGTAGATGATATAATCTCCAGGGCTCTCAGAAGGGAGCTCCGGGGTAAACCTGAGGTCCAGGACGCTAGGGTTTACTACAACGAATACCTCGGGAACAGGTTCCTTATAGTAGTGAAACCAGGCCCCGGGGGGTTCGAGTGGATAGAGGTGTGGCAGCCTAGAAGCATATGGGTTAAGGAGGCGGCTGAACCAATAGTGTGGAGGGTTGAGGAGAACGCTTTAGGAGAGGCTACAGCTGTAGACGGGGGGTTCTCGGCTGCCAGGCTAGCTGTCCTAGAGGCTTTAGCGAGAGAGGGGAGGAGGGCGGATGTCGTTATAGTGAGGGAGATCACACCTGAGTACTACGCTCCACTAGGTAACTGGCATATAAGGGAGACGGTGAGGAGGGCAATGGGGTTAAAGCCTCTAGCCGTTAACCCCACGCTGGGAGAGCTTAAAAGCGTTCTCGGGGAGAGGATAGAGTACAGCCCGGAGAATATACTATCTAAAGCCAAACTCCTAGCTGAGAAGCGTAAGCTTACAGATTACATTTAAAACCAGGGATCGCCGGGTATTATCGTGCTATAACTCTTAGAACTCGTTCAAACCCAACACTCCTAAGGGGTTCGGGGCTGGCTGATAAGTTTGAGGAGCTCCTAGAAAGCCTTAGGGAGAGGCTGGCCACGAGAGGGGGGCCGAGGAGTAGGGTTGTCGAGGCCATACTAGTGCTCCTACTATCAAGGCCTATGAGGTCTAGCGAGCTAGCAGGCATACTAGGCTTTAACTCAAGGTATGTTTCAAGCTACCTCTCATACTGGAAGGTGAGAGGTGTTGTTGACTACGACTCTGGGTACTGGTATCTAACCCCTAAAGGTGAGGCTTTAGCTAGAGAGGTTTACGAGAGGGAGACTAAGAGGGGGTCTGATGAGTACACTATACTGGCACAGAAGATTCTAGGTAGTAGTATTAGCCAGGCAGTGAAAGGCAAAAGTGGGGCTCAGAGCCGGGGCGAAGGTGGCGAACCCTTGCCGTTTATTGCCGAGTTCAAAGATAAAACGGGCAGTAAACTACAAGAAAGGGTCTCAGCAGGCGTGTGTCTAGTGAACAAGCTTAAGGGGCTCATTGGAGAGGAGGAGCTGGAGATCCTAATGACCCTCATAACACACTACACCAGGTGGGGAACATCGTACATGTACCTAGACCAGCTACAGGAGAGGCTTAACGCTGACTACACATGGTTAATGAAGGTGCTGAGGGAGCTCCAGAGCAAAGGCCTAATATACATATACACAGACCCAAGACTAGGAGTTAGAGTGGGCTTCTCGAAGAACATAAAATACCAGCTTGAAACATGTACTAATACTTCCACAACAAGAGGGTAGTATTGCCCTAAGGGTTCTTTTAATGGTTTAAGTTTAAAATGCCCTAGAATAACGGTTTGTATAATTAGATCCTGTAATACCCCCGCAACCCAGGCAATAGAGTTAGAGGGTTGCGTAGTAGTATGTATAGTAGCGTTAACCGGGGAGTTAACACTTTAACAACCACAGCCGCCCCGGCAACCACTCAGCTATCACGTAGTGGGGGTAGACTTAGTTTATAAACTTGCTTTTAACGGTAACTAAGGTAACTAACTTAACCGTCCTCTAAGCTGTTAAACACGGGGGTTTCCCGGGTTTGAGGTCTATTTTCGAGGTGTCTAGGACCCTTTTAAGCCTGTGCACCCCGGTTAGAGGTGGGAGTCCCGGGTTTACTCCATATCATGTGTTTGAAGCTCTTAGGATGTTGTCGAGGGAGCCTGTTGGAAGGGTTGGTTTGGCTTTAAGACTGGGTATTGGGGAGAGCTCTGCTAGAACTCTAATTGAGAGGCTTGAAGCCCACGGTTTTATTAAGAGATCCAGGTCTGGGGTTATGGTGGTGGGTAAGGGGTTGGAGCTTCTAGAATCCATCTCTAGGGCTATCACAGTTTTCGATGTGGACTTGGAGGGGTTAAACTGGGGGGTTTCAAAGTTGATTGTAGTATGGGGTTTCAAGCCTCCAAGGGATCTAGTTGGGGTTTTCAAGATTAGGGATTACATTGTAGCTGAGGGGTGTAGGGAGGCTATTATAGGTGGTTTTAGCAACGGAACCCTATCATACCCGGGGATGCCGGAGGAGGTGTGGAGGATAGTATCAGCAAAGATACCCGGGGATGCTTTAAGAGGGGAGGCCTTACATGTAATAGTTCCACAAGCTAAGTTTGGAGAGGCTTTCAACGGGATTATAAGGATGCTTTCTGAGACAAAGTATAGCTAGGAGCTAGGGGGCCTTTAAACTTGGGGAGGTTTAAAGGGCTCTCCTCTAGCTACAACTCTGGAGTGTCTGGCTTGAGTGTGGATATTGTTAAGAAACGCCTAGTTGAAGTTGTTAGGAGGAGTGTTAGTTTAGACTCTGTTGTTGAGTGGTTGTGGGAGGATTACGGTGTTAGGGTTAGGGATTGGGATAGAGCTGTTAGGGTTATGCTCGGCGATAGGGTTACCTTAGGTGATTTAATTGCGTTCCTCGACGAGAACGGTGTTGAGGTCGATCTAGGCGAGCTTGAGGGCGTCTAGGATTTAAGCTGGCCTAGCATTCTACGTTTTGGTGGGCGGCTTGCCCGGGTTTAAGGGTAGGGATTTGATCGAGCTTGTTGACTACACGCCTGAGGAGGTTTTATTTTTCATCGAGACAGGGCTTGATTTTAAGAGGAGGTTTTATTCTGGTGAGAGGGTTGTAAGAGTCCTAGATGGTAGGGTTATCGCTCTGGTGTTCGAGAAGCCTAGTACTAGGACTAGGGTTAGCTTTGAGGTTGCAGCTCGACAGCTAGGAGCTGAATCGATATACCTAGGCTGGGGGGAGCTCCAGCTAGCCAGAGGGGAGACTTTGGCTGATACAGCTAGGGTTCTATCTAGGTACGTTGACGGTGTTGTCGCCAGGGTTAGGGAGCATTGGAAGCTGGTTGAGCTAGCTAAACACGCTACAGTACCTGTCATAAACGGTTTAAGCGATATAAGCCACCCAGTCCAAGCCCTAGGTGATATGATGACTGTTCTGGAGAAGAAGGGGAGGCTCCGGGGGGTTAAGCTTGTCTTCGTGGGCGACGGCTCTGATAACGTTTTAAACAGCCTCCTAGTAGCTGGGGCTAAGCTGGGATTACATATTGTAGTCTCATCGCCTAGACAGCTTAGGCCTAACGAGGAGCTCCTAAAACACTCTTTGGAGGTGGCGGAGGAGACGGGGGCTACCATAGAGTTCATAGAGGATCCTTATGAGGCTGTAAGGGGGGCTGATATAGTGTATACAGACGTATGGGTTAGCATGGGGCAGGAGGCTCTGAGGGAGGAGAGGGTTAGACTACTGAAACCCTACCAGGTTAACCAAAGGCTAATGGAGGCAGCTGGGGGTAAGGCTCTGTTCATGCACTGCCTACCCGCTATGAGAGGAGAGGAGGTTGTAGATGAGGTTATAGATGGGCCTCAAAGCATAGTATGGGATCAGGCTGAGAATAGACTGCACATACAGAAAGCTGTACTAGCACTACTCATACCATGACAGCGGGCCTAGCGCGCACATCGCTAGCTAGTAGCCTTGATGCTCGCATATGGCTCTTGAGATCTCGTAAACCCCGGCTATCATGGGCATGGCGTGGAATGATATACTAGGATCCGGGGCGTCCCTTAGGAGGCGTGATGCCACCTCGTATAGAACACATGCTTCACTCCTAGCTTGCACCATGCTACCACCTCTAACACTCGATATAACCCTCCTCTGCTCCATAAGGAGCCTTGCCACCGCCATCCTCCACCTTAAAACCTCCACAAGGCCCTCCTCCCCTCCCTGAATACCTCTAAGCCTAGCTTCAAGCCTTAGAAGCGACCTGTAGTACTCTACAAGGCCTTCGAATAAACCTTCAAGCTCCTCAACATGAAACCTCAAGGCTAGGCCTCCCACGAACCTGTAGGGAAGCTAGGTAGGCTTTAATCTCGTAGACCTTGTGTTACCACGCTTCTTTTAAACAACATGTAACAACCTCCTAGATGGTGTGGGGTTTGAGGAGGTTTAGGAGGGCTCTACTCTTCGGTAGATTTCAGCCGTTCCACAGAGGCCACGTTGGCATAGCAAGGTGGGCTTTAGGGGAGGCCGGTTTCGACGAGATAGTTTTCCTCGTAGGCATGGCGTCGGAGAACTACACCCCCAGGAATCCGTTCACAGCAGGTGAGAGGATTGAGATGATAAGACTCTCACTTAGAGATGAAGGCATACCCCTGGATAAGGCTATAACCGCCACCATACACACCCTTGAGACCAGCGTGGGGAGCGTCCACTACGTACTATCATACGTGCCAAGGGTTGAAGTCATACTAACGAGGAACCCTGTTATATCAAGGATATTCATGGATGCAGGTATAAAGGTAGTACAACCCCCCCTCTTCAATAGAGAGGAGTGGAGAGGGGAGGTTATAAGGGGGAAGATAGCTCGGGGGGATAGCTCGTGGAGGGAGGCGGTGACACCTTCAACAGCAGAGTTCATAGAGGAGATAGGAGGTGTTGAGAGGATTAGATGGGCTCACTCAAGGGATTAACCCCCCAGCTAACCCCTACTCAGGCGCGCTCGCCCCTTAGGCCCCCTCACCGTAGTAGCTTAACCCCTGCTAACCGGGGGCTTCACAGCCCTATAGATCTCGGAAACCTAGGGTTACCGGCTTGTAATCACAAGCTCTGAGGCTTGAATACCATCGTGCTCTACGTGGTAGAATTTCAAACCTAGAAGCTCTCACACGATAACGGGGCTGAGGTAACTGAATGATGAAACTATAACCTCTTTGAGGAGAGTCTATCTGGAGTCGGTTGGGTGGCTCCACTTGTATCTTAGCACTCCTGCTAGCCCTCCGAACGTCTCCTTAAACCACTCTGCTTCAGGTAGCCCTGATGGTATTATGACTAGCTTGGCTCCCCTGGATTCTGAGAGCTCCCTCCACTTTCCAATATCCTCTCTATCCTGGTGTACTAGGAGTGTTTTAACGACTCCTGCTTCGAGTGCTAGTGTTACCTCTCTATCTCCGTAGACTGTTAACCCGGTCATCTGCGCTAGGTGGCTTTTGAACTCCTCTAGGGTCTCTACAGCCTCTCTGTATATCTGTGCTTGTATGACATCCTTAGCCTTCATTACAGCCTCCTTGAGGCCTTCGTAGCCTTGGTATGCTACGTCTACGAGCTCCTTTGAGAGGAGTTGTTGGAGTCTATAGTCTAGGAATCCTCCTTTAACAAAGTCTATTTTAGCGTATCCAGGCCCGCCTACTATTACTCCTTTCAAAACACCCTTCTCTAGTAGTGGTAGGAAGTGCCTGTTAGCTGTCTCCCCAACCCTCTTGAAGAACTCCTCTACAAGCTGCTCTATTATCCTCTCATACCTCCTCTGGCTCTGACCCCCCTTCTCATGCTTACCGGGGACGTAGCCTTCTAGCTCCTCTAATACCTCAAGCCTCCCGCTCTTGAGAACCCCTATTGTAGCTTGATCCCTCTCAACAATTATTATCCCCACAGCCTCCCTCTCCTCAATCATATCCTCTAGGAACTCTGTTATGAAAGTCTTCTCAGTCCTATAGTAGAATACAGGGACCCTCTCTGGTGGTGAGAAGGTATAGCATATGAAATCCCCTGTTTCAACGTTCTCCCCGCAGAAGACGACGAGGCCGTTTGAAGGCACCTTCGGTATCATCTGCAACCTCTCTATGGCCGCTGAGAGGGCCCTCTTAACAGCCTGCCTCGTCCTCTTAAGCTTAATGTTATCCGTTATAGAATACTCTTGTCTAAGTAGTTGTAGCACATCACTCATAGGCCTGCCTGGGGGTATGTAGAGGCTTAGTAGTACTGTTGCTGGTGCATTCCACATTTTAAGCTCCTTTAAAATCTTAGCTAGCTCCTCCCTAGATACCTGCAACTTTACCTCAAGCTCCTCCAACCTCTAACCCCCGTTTAGTTACATTAGAAGCCTTTAAATCCCTTCTAGCCACCGCATTTAAGGAAAGTGTAGAGAGCATCCTCACCCCTCAATATGATCCCATACCTCCTCAGGGGGTGTGCTTCAAGCTTATCCTCCTCATGCACTATGGCGTACACGGGCTTGGAGAGGGAGTGGGCTACATCTATCTCAACCTCAACCCCTGTATGGGTTGTACTGTAGAGTGTAGGCCTGTAGGCTACTATGAAGTCAGCCTGGTTCACGTAGGCTAGATCCCTGCTCTCCACCTGAGTCTCTATAACACCCTTTAAAACCTCCATGTAACCCTTGCTAGCAGTCGTCTTACCTACATCGTATATCTCGTTGAACCTAGGGTCTGTTAGGTCTACTGGGTATCTGTAGTCGTGTAAGGTGTTCTCAGGGTGAGGCCATCTATCCCTCTTCTCCACAACCTTCTTTAGACTCTCACCTTCACCTATTATAAGCTCGTCTGTTGTCGTAGGGCTATAGACTATTATGTTCCCACATCTACTCTCAAGATCTGCCTTAAACCTCTCTATGTCAACACTATCCCTGAAGCTCCAGAGATCCCCGTTAGCCTCTAGAGCTCTAGCCCTAACCTTCGATATGGGATGTGATATGTATACACCCTTAAATCTACCAACTCCTCCCAGCGGCTCGTCCAGGGCGTAGGCTAGAAGCCTCCTATGCCCTTCCAAGCTGTGCTTAACACCGTAAACCAGGGCCCTCACATTGCCGAGGCCTTCTAGTAGAGATGCTGTAGCGTAATCAGAGGCTCTCCAGTAGAGGTAGCCTAGGGGGTCGAGGGGTTGCCCTTCGAAAGCCCCAGGAGTCCTCCCCTCTAGAACCCTCTCCGCTATTCTGGCTAGGGCGTGGTAGTAGTCTTCAATGTACAGT
Source organism: Desulfurococcaceae archaeon (assembly GCA_020833325.1). Taxonomy (GTDB): domain Archaea; phylum Thermoproteota; class Thermoprotei_A; order Sulfolobales; family Acidilobaceae; genus DSZV01. The sequence continues at coordinate 11,475 of JAJHQN010000030.1, forward strand.
ATTACGTAGACCTCGTAGGCTGACGATACTAGATCCCATAGGAGGGGGTTCGGTATTATATGATTCCTCCTATGATATGTTAGGTGGGCCCCTATGATGGCCTTAGTATCCCTAAGGCCTCCGAGCATTGTTGATAGAGCTTTACGAAACCTACCTAGGCTAGACTGCCTTGATATGAGGAGGAGCTCTACAGCCTCGTATATCGGGGCGTGGAACTCCTCCTCAACGTAGTCTTCAAGCTTCGCAACAGGCAACCTAAACTCCCTCCTAGCCAGCTCTAGAATCTTGTTTAGCTCAACACCTGAGACACCAGACACTATAACCAGTCTCCTAAGCTTCTCGCCCACCTTCCAGCTCTCCCATTAAACTAGTGTGTTTAAAGGAATTTAAATTATGGATACCTGCTTTTAACTGGTGTTTGTTTTGGGTAGGAGGTTTAAATGTGTAGTGTGTGGTAGGCTCTTCCCCGAGGGACAGGGTGTTTTCATAGGTAGGGGAGGTTTAACCCTTACATTCCACAGCAGTAGGTGTGCCTACAAGTTCCTTAAACTCCTCTTCGAGAGAGCTGATGAGAGGTGTGTTTTAGATACTGCTAGAGGCTTGGTATCAGAGTTGGAGAGGGTTGTGGAGCTTAGAGGGGCTAGGGTTCAGAAGAGGGTATAAGCTTAAGGTTTTAACCTTGAGACATATAGGTATCGCTTAGGGTGTGCGGGGTTTTGAGGGTTAGGGTTAAACTATACTCTATTCTAAGAGATTCAACAGGCTTAGGGGAGGTTGAGGTCGAGATACCCAGGGGTTCCAGGGTCTCAGATCTCCTTGAAACCCTAATGTCTATAGAGGGTTTTAGAAGGGCTTACGAGATGATCGGAGGCTCCCTCCTCTTCGTAGATGAGAGTGGTTCAAGGCTTGAAGGGGATAGCGTTGTTGAGTCTAAGATCGTACACGTAATGCCACCACCAGCGGGAGGCTCTAAGATTGTAGAGGTTGGCGTCCTAACAGAGGGAGACGACTTCGATGTAGGGGCTCTGGAGAACAGGCTTGCCAAGGCCAGGCCAAACGGGGCTATAGCAATCTTCGTAGGCAGGGTTAAGGGGGTTAGTGGTGGTGAGAGGGTTCTAGGCCTATACTACGACCATGCAGAGGAGCTCCTAGAAGCAACCCTAAGGAGGATTGCCGAGGAGGAGGTGGCTAAATGGGGTTTAGCAGGTGTAGCAGTATACCACTACGTCGGCTGGAGGAACGTGGGGGAGAAGACCATCATAGTAGCGGTTGTAGGAGACTCTAGGAAGGCTGTGTACCCAGCGTTAGAGGAGGTTGTTGAGAGGGTTAAGAGGGAGGCCCCCATATGGAAGGTTGAGTATAGGGAGTCGGGAGCCTACTACATACTAGGTGATAGAATAGTTAAGTCCTTGTTCTCAACGCCCTCGATGCGGCAACCCTCTCAGCCATCCTCCTAGCTTTATCCAAAGCCTCATCAACGCTCTCAGCCGCAACATTGAACACTACGTTCGTCCTCTTATATAAAACCCTAAACCTCCTCCTCCCATGCTGTACGTACTCCTCCACTACCTCAAAATCCCCTCTCACCCAGGCCCCCCACCACTCTATTAACGCCTGGAACATATATTATTTTATCTCCCTTGAAGCATTCAACCTAACAGGTATAGATTTATATCTCGCCTCCCACACTGTAGACCATCTTCCTCTTAGAGTAGTCAGGTTTTCTAACAATAACACCCTCCCTAATCATACTAGCTAAAACCCTCCTAAGAACCCTTAGATCACCACTCCACCTCAACTCGGCTATGAGCTCCTCGAAGCTAAGGCTACCACGCCTGGATAAAGCATCGAGGATCCTAGATCTTAAATCATCCTCGCTCACACTAAACCCCTCCAGGGTGTAGAAGCTGTTACAATTCTTATGTTCTTTGATTTCACTTCATCCACATTACTAGCGGAAATCTCTGAAATCCTCATTAGGATCTGCTTGAGGTCTCTTAGAGACCGAATTTTGATTTTGGAGTTGGATAGCTCTATTGTAGAGAATCTACTAAGTGGAGCTGTTAGAATTATGGTTTTAAGGAAGAAGGGTAGGAGGATTAGACATGGAATATACCAGATTGGATTGAAGGGTTTGATAGAAACGATAAACTAGGGGTGCCGGTAATGCTAGTAAACCCGGAGCACACATCAACAAGATGCCCGATACACGAAGAGGGGGTAATAAACTATGTTGATGGTGGGAGAGAGGTGGCATAGGGATGTTGTAGCAGTATTGAATATAAGAGCTAGAGCCCTAGAAGCCCTCAAAGCCCCATATGAGGGCGATGTCTAGAAGAGCTCTGAGGGATGGCTGCTGGGCCCGCCCGCCACCATTGAACCCATGGGGATATCATTATCCCTATGGGGGAGGTGGAGGTCCCTCGACGACTGCGGGGATGCCATAACGTCCCTGTGGAAACAAAAGAACATCAATGACAATCGAGGGACGAGTGGTCTGCCTAAGAACAACTTATAAGCCCTAGGAGTGAGATCCTAGTACTGGTGTATGTACAGGTTGTCTATAGCAGCGAAGCTCCTAGAAGAGCTTAGGGCCGATGAAAACCTTAGAAGGGAGCTTGCGATGCAACTACTACCAGAGATAGTAGCGAGTAGGGAGGCGAGGATAGCGGTTGCGAGAGCGGTGCTTAGAGAGGTTGCCACAAAAGAGGATTTAAGAGAGTTGGAGTCTAGGTTGAAGGAAGACTTAAAGGCGTTGGAGTCTAGGTTTAAGGAAGACTTGAAGGATTTAGAGTCTAGGTTGAGGGATGAATTAAAGGCGTTGGAGTCTAAATTAAAAGGCGATATGGCTAAGGTTGAGTCGAGGATAGAGAGGGTTGAGTCGAGGATAGAAAGGGTGGAGGCAACCCTAGTCGAGGTTCAAGCTAGGCTTTCAAAGCTAGAGGGGGCCTATGCTGAGCTCTCCAAGAGAGTTGATGAGATTAACGCTAGCCTCTCTAAGCGTATAGAGGATGTTAATAGTAACCTCTCCAAGAGAATAGACGATGTCTACAAAAGCCTATCTGCCAGGATTGACGGCCTGGATAAGAGGATAGACTCCCTGGAGAACTCCCTGGATAAGAGGATAGATGCCTTGGATAAGAGGATAGATGCTCTAGATAAGAGAATGGATTTCATATCGAAGACAACCCTAGCTTTAACAATAGCCGTGCTGGCAGCACTAATAGTGAACGTAGTAGTGGCTATACTATTAAGGTGAGTGCTTCAAGGAGACCTCCTTTACACCGTAAACTTGTTACAGCTGGTGTTGGGTTAGCTACACTCCACCATCTCCCCCTTGCATGTACTTTCCCGGTTCTACGGTGTTGAGGGTTTGGCTTCGAGTGTTAAGATTAAGCTGGGTCTCGACCGTGTTGTTAGCGTTCTAGCTGGTACTGGTAAGAGGTATGTTACCGTTAGGGATCTGAGCTTACTACTAGGTGTCTCCACTAAGACCGCTGGTAGGCTTATGTCAAGACTTGAGGATGAAGGTTTTGTTAGAAGGTATTCTAACAAAGCTTTCAAGCTCATGGTGACACCTAGGAGGTTTGACTCCGGGGAGCTCTAACCCCTCGTCTTCAGGAGTTCTCTCAACACATCCCTGTACATTGGTGTTTGCCACGAGTAGTTCCTCCCAACACCTAGCTCTAGGCTCTCCTCGGGCCTCCCTCCCAAGCTCGTCATCATGGGGGTTATCAGGTTGTTCTCGACGAGTATGCTCTCAAGGGTTACCATTCGTGGATCCCCAGCCTCAGATATACTATCGGGATCCTCCAGAGCCATTTCCAGGAGCTCCTCCAACCCCTCCGCTCCAACCCTGAATACTATGTGCTTCAACCTCTCCCTATAGTGGTGTACCAGGGACCCTAGGCTCCAGTTGTGGATGTTAGCTAGCTCTACTAGCTTACCAGGATTGCCTCCGAGGGTTCTCCATACGATTTCATAGTCTAGGCTTTCTGGTGGGCTTAGATGGTTGTAGAGCTCCCTGAAGGCCCTCCAGTCCAGGTTCCACAGCATTTTCATGGTAGCATGCCTATGTCTTAGAACCCTGTTTAAGCTAACACCCTCGGATGTCGTAACTATTACGTTGAAAGCCTTAGGGCTGTAGTTCTCTATAACACTCCACTGGAGGCTGTGAAGCCACTTAACGTACCATTCAACTCTGTCAACCCCAAGGGCCTGAACTACATCGTCTACCACCACGACAACATTACCCTTCAGCCTAGCCCTCCCCACAATCCTCTCTAGTACGGATGAGAGCCTTGTAGCGAGAGCACCCCCCAGACCCAGCCCTGCAAACCTATTAACAATGGATGCTACGATGCTGGAGAGCTCTTGTAGCGGTTCTGAGAGGAGTAGTGCGTTCTCAACACTCTCTCCTTCAAGAGCGTTAATGTAGACTGCTATTGAGTCTCCTCCAAGGTATTCCTTCAACCTCAAGGTGAACTCCTTTAAAAGCCTGGTTTTCCCGGAGCCCTCGGGTCCGTAGATGTATAGTGGTGTCACCCTACTCCTAGAGCACCACTCTCTAAGGGCTTCAAGCTCCCTCTCTCTATCAACGAACCTTGCTGGGAAGAGCATCTCGACCCCCTCTAGGGTATCGTCTTCTAGGGGTTTAAAGTTGGGTTTCACATCTTTTTAAGCTCTAGGAGCTTCTACCTGTA
>JAJHQN010000031.1 GCA_020833325.1 Desulfurococcaceae archaeon
TTCGGGTTTCCTGAATAGTATATACAGGTATTTATATAGGAGTCCTATGCAAATTTGCTTGGTGAGGGGAGATGGCTGAGATCCCCGGCTACGATATGGGTAGGGTTCCGAGGTCTCCTATAAGCTGGGGGGATTTCGAGTTACTTAAGAAGACTGTTATGCTGGGAGACGAGGATATAAGGTATCTTAGGATGGCATGCGAGGTTCTAGGAGATCAGGTTGATGATATACTCGATCTCTGGTATAACTGGGTGGGCTCCAACCCCCATCTAATCTACTACTTCTCAGACCCTCAGGGGAGGCCTATAGGAGAGTACCTAGAGAGGGTTAGGAGGAGGTTCGGCCAGTGGATCCTCGACACAACCTGTAGGGAGTACGATCAGGTTTGGCTAGACTACCAGCATGAGATAGGTTTAAGACATAGCAGGGCTAAGAAGAACGTTACAGATGGGGTTAACTCCGTTCCCCACATACCTCTCAGATATCTCGTGGCCTTCATATACCCCATTACAGCCACCATCAAACCCTTCCTAGCTAGAAAAGGTCACAGCGACGAGGATGTTGAGAGGATGTATAATGCATGGTTCAAATCGATCGTGCTCCAGGTAGCCCTCTGGAGCTACCCATATGCTAAGGAAGGAGACTGGTGACCTCCTCCCACCCTTTAAAAAGGGCGAGGCTTCCAGATGTAAGCTGGATCACATCCTTTTTATATACTCCTCATTTATTCTAGGAGAGCGGTTAGAGTTGGAGGGTCTATGTTGGGGTCTCCAGAGGGTCTCGAAGGGAAGACGTTCGACCTAATCGACAGGATTTCAAAGGCCTACGAGTATGTGTTGAGAAGATGCTCTTCTAGGCATAGTATTACAGCTCTTCAGGCAGAGCTCCTCCTCCTAGCAGGATCTGGAGGCGTGGGGGGTGGAGGTGTTACAAGGTTGTCTAGGATCCTTCTCGTAACACAGCCGGCTGTGAATGATGCGATATCAGCTTTAGCAAGGAAGGGTCTTATAGTGGTTTCTCAAAGCGATCTCGATAAGAGGGTAACAAAGATTAAGCTAAGCGAGAAGGGGGGCAAGGTGCTTGAGGAGCTCAAAGAGTGTCTTGGAATATTCGAGGGAGCGATTAAAAGACTTGACAGAGAGTCGTTGGAGGACCTCTTTAAAGGCCTCGTGTTACTGGCGGTTAACCTCTATAGAATGGGGGTAGTGAGGGAGGCAAGGATGTGTCTTACATGCAGGTACCTTCGAGAGGATTTGGGGGCTTACTACTGCTCACTCCTAAAGATAAGGATGAATTTTCAGGAGCTCAAAGTCGACTGTCAAGATCATGAGCCGATCCCCTATCACTTTAACCTGTAATAGGTTGCCTGGTTCAGGATCTTTTCCTCCTCGTCTCAACTAGTCTTTCAATTTCCCCTAGGGCTGGTCTAAGCTTTTCTGCTGCCATTGCGATTAGTGGTTTTAATATAAGGGGGGTTTCTATAGTCTCGTCTATTATTGTCCTCCATGTTGAGTTGCAGTTCCAGCATTTCATGAGGGCTACTCTCATTTGTTTATCTGATACCACGGCTATTGATAGCTCGTCTTGGTTGCCACAGTAGGGGCACATTGGCTTACCTTCTGATACAAGCCATGTGTAGGAGCAGAAGTGGCATACCATTTTGTACCCTCCCTTCTCTTTGAACATAGTCTCGCTTAGAGCTCCGCATAGGGGGCAGAGGGCTGAGGTTTCAACTGTAACTCCTCTTTTAAGGGCTTCCTCTGCGTAAGCTCTAGCTACTGCTTGTAAGACTATTAATGCCACCCTAGCCCCTCTAACCTCTATATCCCCTGTTATAGCGGCCTTTAATGCCTTCTCAGCGTTTTCCACCTCATCGTTTAGAGCCTTAGAAACCTCCTCCATAGCCTTAGCTATGTACCCTCTAGATTCTAGGGCAACCACGAAACTTCTCAAACTCTCATATCCACCCGCTTCACCCCTAACATCCTCCATAATCCTCTCCTGCAACTCCTCTACAAGCCTAACCCACTCCACGTTAACCGGGAACCCTAGTAGGTGAGCGTACCTAGATAGACTTGATGAAAGCTCCTCAACTCTACCCATCCCGACGACCCCCCTAGTACGAGATACCCAAATCCTTATAACATTAGCACTTCATGCCTACGACTATTAAACGGCTAGGGTTCAGAAGCTGGTATAGGTTGAATTTATGAAGCTCCATGACATTCCCTTTAGCTACTAAGAGAGACAAGGTCTTGAGATCCACGAGTGTTCCAGGTCCCGGCTACCTAGAGGGGGCTGGCGGTGAGCCTAAAGAGTATAAAGTCAGGGAACCGGCATCTACTAAAAGACGTAACTTCCTAGCTTATACATGGGGTTCCTCTATAAGGGCTTGCTGTTCGGCCTTGACTAAGAGCTCCTCTACTCTAGAGCTGGCGCAGATGGATAGGCAGGCTTGGCTCCTAGCTAGATGTACTCCTAGTGTTATGAGAGAGTATAGGGTGTTGGAGTTGCAGTTGCAGGATAGGGTTTTCGAGTAGCTGTTAACCTTTAGAGACAGCATTACAATGCCTATCAAGGTGTAATAGAGGCCTATTGAGGTTAGAGCGTAGAGTATGTCCTTGAAGCTGGGGCCCCCGCCTCTAGTTATGTTAGAAGCCCAGCTTAGTAGGATCATGTAGTAGAGCTCCATGAGACCCCCCAGGATTGCCATGAACAAGGCTGTCATCAGGGTCATTTCAGCTAGGAGGCTCCGAGGCCCTAGAGCGGTGGCCGCAGATAACACGATACCACCAGTCATCAGGATGGGGGCTACGCTATAGGGCCCTCTAAGGGCTTTAGAGAGCTTCCAGTAAACCTCCTTTAACTCCTCTCCGCTCAATCCTACTTAACCTTCTTTGGCCTCAAGTTTCTACTCCTACATCTACGGCATTTGATTGCATCCATCGGGTTTAGAGCTCCGCATTTCCTGCAAACCTTCTTCAATAACACCCTTTTCTCGAATATAGCCATTAACTCCGGGTCCTTTACAGTCACAGGGAACCCCTTATTTCACGCTATGCGGCTATGGTTTTAAGCTTTTACTCCTAGATTTTCTCTAGAACACGTTTTATATCATGTTTCCTCATCTTAGCTCCCTCAACTCTAGGCTTCCTAGGCTCGATGGCTTCCACTTCAACCTGGGTTTTAAGGAGGAGCGATGCCAGTCTTGCCGCTCCAGGATCCCTTCTCTCAACCTTTACTATCAACGTTGAGCTTCCATCACTACTATAAACTCTGTTTATAGCTAGAACCCTCTGGCCGAGGATTGCTTCGAGGAGTTTCTCCAGTCCACCTCTATAGTATATTACTCTAACCCTTTCAACCCCTCTCATCTTAACCCTCCTAGCTAGCTCCCTTTCAAGCTCCTCAACAGGGGGGCCTTCGAGGGCTACGTAGAGGGTTGAACCAGCTATAGCTGAGGATTCATACCTATGGTTTAATTTAACATTCTTCGAGATTTCGTAGAGCGCCTTTATAACGTCAACTTCCCAGCTGGCTATAATATTAGAGTTTATCTTATAAGCACACACGCTACACAGGTTCCCGGATTCTACGCAAGCCTGGTGGAGGGGGGCTCTAACACTGCTCATTGAACGCACCCTTATCCCGGACTCCCAGCCTACTTAGGATGAAGATCTCTAAGGTGTATAAGCTTTTAGCCTGGCAAACTCGTCTGGGCATCAGGGTGTTCTATGTCTTGAGGGCCCCCGTCCATATTAGAGCTAGGGTTGGCGATGTGGCGGAGAGGATTATAGTTGCTGGGGACCCTGGTAGGGTTGATTTGGTAGCGTCAATGCTATCTAATCCTAGGCTAGTTAGTACGAGTAGGGGTTTTAATGTATACACAGGCTTCTATGATGGTGTAAGGGTTAGTGTAGCCGTACACGGTGTCGGAGGGCCGTCAGCCTCCATTGTATTCGAGGAGCTCTACATGCTGGGGGCTAGGGTTATCATCAGGCTTGGAACCTGCGGCTCCCTGGTTGGGGATGTAGGTATAGGCGATCTCGTAATACCTACAGGTGCAGGCTACCACCCGGGCGGTCTATACTACCAGTATATAGGAGAGTATGCGTGCGCTCCAGCAGTGCCCAGTTATGAGCTCCTAAAGCTCCTGGTAGAAGAGGCTTCTAGTATGGGAGCTAGATACCATCTAGGCCCCGTGATATCAAGCGATGCTTTCTACGCTGAAGACCCTCAATTCGCCTCCAGGTGGAGTGGTAGAGGTGTTATAGCGGTGGAGATGGAGTGTGCAACTCTCTTCACCTTAGCCGGTATTAGGGGGTTTAAGGCTGGAGCCCTACTAGTGGTAAGCGATAGCCTGGTAACATGGAGACATGCAACAAGCGAGGAGCTCAAAGAAACGATGGTTAAAGCTGCATTAATAGCATTAAACGCCATCAAGAGGGTTACTTGGAGCTCTTAGAATGCCGTGTTAAAGGTATGACAGCTAGCGCTAGAAGGGTTACCACAGCTGCAAGGAGTAGGAGGGGTCTCGGGCCGGCTCCTGCTAGAACTCCGCCTATGGGGGCTCCTATTGCTACACCTACAATGTTTAAAACCTGCTGTAACCCTATCGAGGTCCCCCGGGCTCTCGGAGGAGCATTGCTTACAAGTATGGTGCTAACTAGCATTAAACCTGCTAGCCCTACACCGAACACAGCTAAGCCTATCATAACCCCTGCTGTGGCTGGGTTGGTAGCAGCTATGGCGAAGCCTATAAATCCGGATATTGAGGAGTAGAGTAGCACCAATGGAACCCCAAACCTATCGGCTGCGAGCCCGCTAACTATGAAGAATGCCACGGCAATTAAACTTGATAGAGATACGCTGATCCCAGTCACCAGCCTAGCCTCCCTCTCCTCTAAGACCCCAGCTTTTACAAGGCTTGTAGCTAGGCCTCCCACGATTAAACCTATTGATATGTATAAAACGAGTATAACCCATAGGCCCGCTAGCACACTGGGCATCACCTCTCCAAGCCCGCTAGCAACACCTCTCAAACCCCTCCAAGCCCTCTCCTCAGGTCTCGGTGGTAACGTTAGAGCTAGGAACCCAGCTACAGCTAGAATCAAAGCTATTAGGGTGAAGGACACTCTATAGCCTAGAACAGCTGTAGCAACCCCAGCACTCCCAGAGCCTATAGCTATGGCTAACGCTACCGGGGCTAGCATTAAACCCAACCCCAGACCCGCCCTCTCACCGCTAACCTCCCTAGACCTAGCTATGAATGCAGGGAATACAAGGCTCCCCCCTAGGGCGTGGAGAGCTCTAACAAAAGCCAGCTGGGCTGGGGTTATAACGAGAGCATATAATAGCATTGAAGCTGAATCCCATAAGAGACCTAAGACTAGCATCCTTTTACGACCGAACTTATCAATCAAGACTCCGGCTACGACGCTAGCAGGTATGGCTACCATGCTATACAACCCCGCTATAAACCCTGCCTGGGCCTCTGATGCCCCAAGGCTGTAAGCGTAGAGAGCTATAACTGGGATGAGGAAGGATGTATCAAGTATACCAGCGAAACCCGCGAAAGCCATGATAACGCGTTCGAACCCCGTAGGCCTACTGGACATCCCCCATCACCTCTAAGGACCTCTGCGGAGCCCGGTGTAGGCGGCTAGTATTGCTAGGGTTAGTAGTAGTAGGAGAAGGGGTAAGTGTTGGATGGCGAGCCTCCCAATATCTCCTGTGGAGGTTACTATAGCATTAGAGACTCTACCTGCGTTAAACGAGGCTACCGCGAGTAGAGGCAGAGGCTCCTCTCTGTACACGAGTACGAGTAGGCATAGAGTGTAGAGGAGGACCCAGCCGATGTTTTCAAAGACTATGAATTGTGGAAGCGATCTGTAGGAAGCTACTGTAAACCCTATGTAAACAGCTATCGTTAGGACAACTAAAGCCTTTAGAATAACCCCTAAATCCACATGCTCCACCGAGGGGGGTTCTATGGAGTGGGCTTAAACAAGACTTGTATATAAAGTATATATCTGGTTCTAAGTCTAAAATGAGACCTTCTCAGGCTCAAAACCAGCCCTCCTTGAGGCGTGTAATGCTAACGCGAAGAGGGCATCACTAAGCCTATTCAAAGCCTTTAAGAGTACAGCGTCGAAATCCACAACCCCGTCTACCTTCAAAGCTACAAGCCTCCTCTCAGCCCTCCTAACAAAACTCCTCGCAACATGTAGAGCTGCAATACCGGGAGGCCCGCCCGGCACTATGAATGCTCGAAGAGGCTCCCCGTAGTATTTATCCACAATATCCTCTAACCTCCTCACATCATCTTCGCTAACCTTAGGATCCCTCGCTGTAACACTAAAACCTATCCTAAACAGGAGTAGCTGGAAGAACATTAGATCCCCATCGTACTCAGGCATATCCCTACCTAGAACGCTCCTAGCGAACCCCAACATAGAGTTAGCCTCATCCAAAGCCCCATAGAACTCTATAAGAGGATGGCTCTTAGGCACCCTAACCCCAACAAGCCCATACGTAAAACCATCATCTCCACTCCGAGTATAAAGCCTACCCAAACAACACACCGTTTCTCAGTAGATGGTGGTTCCTTACCTTTATACTCTCCGCCAACCGCCTCTCAATGGTTAAACAGGGCCTAGACCGCCCTAGGAGAGCTGTTAGCCCCAGTCACCCGAGGACACATCAACCCCCCTCCAGGTAACTAGAGCCTGAAACACTCGTAGACCTCAAGATCTTTCTGTCTCAGCAACTAAAAGAATGATATGGGGAGCTTCATAAATTCAACCTATATGATATGTAATACATTTCCTAGTTTTCAGAGTTCAAAGAGATTTCATAAGGGCGTGAGGTGATACGTGTAGTCATAAAACCAGAGCGATCCTAGGCGGTAATAGAAGTATTAAAAGGAGCTTTGTTAAACAGATGTAGGTAGGAGTAACATGTTTAAGTGCAGTAGTAGGATAAAAGAGAGTTTGGAAGAATGGAGGTTGTTTTAACTGTTATGGTAGTAGAGGTGGTACTGGCTGTAATCCTCTACCATAGAGCTCTATTAATGCTCCTGAGTACGCAAGTATGTTTAGCACTATAGCTGCTATTATCAGTAGGGATATTCTATCGAGTATAGTTGCCTTCCCGGGTGGGTGTGGGTTTAGCATGAGTGTTGCCGGCTGTGTTATAGGTATCCTTGTCCCGATTGTTAGGGAGCCGAAGAACTGTACTAGGAATATTAGGCCTCCCACAGCGAATACTAGGGCTCCCATGGCTCCAATCTGTAGTGGTAGAATCCACTCTGCTGGTATGAGCCCTCCGTAGGTTAAATCGCTCGTCCTCCTAGGGGCTCCTTCGAGCCCCGCTACGTAGTATGCTATGCTGAATATCATCATGCCTGTAAACCAGAGTAGTGGGACTGCTGGTGTTAGGTTCTTAAGTATAAGCTCTCTTCCGTAGAGCTCTCTGAGCAGTAGGAACGTGTACACCATGAATGTTAGAGCTACAGCTGTCCCCACGGTTGTGTGGAAGTGGCCTACAACCCATGCTGTGTTGTGGACTACGTTGTTGAGCTGGTAGCTAGCATTTATAATCCCTGTTATGCCCCCGTTACCGAATGTTATGAATGCTAGTATGAGCCCTAGGTATACGGGGTCGCGCCATGGTTGTTTGAAGAGCCAGCCTAGTAGCCCCTCACCACCTCTAGCCCTCCCACCCCTCTCCATTGTGGCTATTATGTTGAATGCTGTTAGCATGCTGGGGGAGGCTACTACCAGTGTTAGAACTGTCTGTATGTACTTGAAGTACGGGTTTATACCTGGGTCTGTGAACTGGTGGTGTAAGCCTACAGGTGTAGAGGCTAGGATGAATAGTGCGAATGCAACCTTAGCTATAATCTCGCTGAACAAGAGAACCCCGAGGACCTTAGGGACATAGTAGTACCATAGGGTTATGGCTGGTACGAGCCAGAAGTAGACTAGGGCGTGGCCGAACCACCAGAAGAACAATCTTGTCTCAAGGACATCAGCGCTCCAGCCTAGTATGCTAGCTGGTATGTGGTTCTTAAGGACTATGAAGACTAGAGGTGTTGTAGCCATAATCCAGACTATGAAGGTTGTTAGGATACCGAAGAAGGGTACTGGTATACCCAAGCCTGGGTTAGTCCTCCTCCACTCAAGGAATGCTAGGAACACGCCTGCAGCGAAAACCCAGCTACCTAGTATCAATAGTGCAGCTCCAAGGTAGAAGAACGGGTGTCCTATTAATGGTAGGTAGAATGTGTAGAGCACGTTAGCCCAGCCTAGCACTATTGCTATAGCTGCTAACACAGTACCTACAACCATCATAGCTAGGCTCACGTTTAGCAACACGGGTTTGATGTTTACGCCTAGAACCCTAGGCGTTAGGTATGCTGATAGGCCAACGATATAGAATGTGGTTAGAACCACTGCTAGCAACACTCCGTGTGCTGTAAGCCCTCTATAGTAGAGCTCATCAGCACTAGAGCTGAGGCCAATCCTAGCTAGGAGCTCGTAAAGGTTAGGCCAGTAGGGCGTTCTAGAAACCACCTGGAGTACCCCGAAGACCCCGCCTAGCAGTAGCGCTATGAAGGCTACAACAATGGTTACCCTAGCATACCAATCCTCTCTAACAGTGTAAACCCCACCAGCCCCGCTCACATTCAACCACCTCCACTTAGCGTAGCACCACTCCTCTCTATAACCACCTTACCCCACATAAGCTGGTGTCCAATACCACAGTACTCATGGCATATCATGAGCGTCTCACCACTCACACCCTTAGGAGGCTCCCAGACGAACTCAGCAACATAGCCTGGGAACACCATTACATTAACACTTGTCCCGGCAATGTGAAGCCCGTGGACGACATCGGTAGAGTAAACCCTAAACGTAACCCTAACAGGATCCCTTAAGACAATCTCCCTAGGTATCCAGGCGAACTGCCTAGCCTCTATTGTAACCTCGTAGATCCCAGGGCCTACCTCCCTCACCCAGGCTCAAGCTTAACACCCTTAGCCTTCAACTCCTCCATGGTGTAGACTGTGCATGAGGGGTTAAGGCCTCTAGCGAACCCGTAGTACGCCATGGAGGCTGAGAAGCCGGCTATCACAGCTATTATGACTAATATCCATATATACTCCAGGGTAACCTCACGGGACTCCATAGAACCAGCCACCCCCTATTAACACGTTTAACACGTAGAGCCACGCTAGCACGAGTAGTGCAGCCCAGAGCACTAGTAGCACTAGGGTAGCCCTAGGAGCTGGGAGCCTCAAACCCACACCCCCTCACCTCCTAGCTAGCCAGAAAGCAGCCAAGACTATGGCGGCTACGATTATTAAAGCCGCTAAAGCCGCTACTAGGAAGCTAACACCCCTCTCCTCCGCAGGAGTCGTAACCCGGGGGGTCGTGACCTGAGGTGGTGTCGTGAGGGTCGTTGGTGGTGTTGTAGCTCCTGGTGCTTGAACTCCCAGTAGTGATGCTAGGAAGCTTTCTACAGTCTTGACACCTGGGTCGTCAGGCCTCTTCCCAGCGTATTGAGCCATTGTTTTGAATAGCTCACTCCACGATCCAACCTCAGCTCCCAGCTTACTTTTAACCTCCTGGGAAACCTCTGCTTTCACAAACTCATCTAGGCTAGCGTACTTACCAGCTGAAGCTTTGTAATGGGATACAATCTCATCCCACGATTTGCCAATACCACCACTCCTATGACAAGCAGTACAACCGAGACCCTCAAAAGCAGATTTAGCCTCAGCCTCACTAGGCTGGCCTAAGACTACGAGGCTAGCTGTAGATGCTAGGATCACACCTAGTAGCGAAATACCCATTAATACCAGCAACCTTACCCAAACACACCTCACATTAAATCTAACAAGATTCTAGCTTAAAAGCTTTACTCTTTAACTTTATTAATGAAATAAAGTAATATAGAATTAGTAAGAATTTATATGTATGGTCTAATACTAACTTGTGAAGCAGTTCTAGCTTAGAAGCCTTCTCAACATAAAAGCTTGTAGGTTACTATGCATCATCATAGCAATGTAACTCGCTTAGGTTTTGAAGCAACTCTAGTATACTCTCATAGCTTCTTCTAGATCTAGCTTCTCTAGCCATACTCATGTGTTCTGGGAGCTCTTCAGCTATTATACGTATTATCTTCATTACCACCTTCATTCCCTCGGAGTTCAGATATCCTGATTTGTCAAAGTACTCCTCCCTATTCCTTACAAGGGTTTCGAGTAGTCTTACGGCCTCCTCTAGCCTCCTCTCCAACCTCTAGGCCCCTCCTGGAATGTTTAAGTTAGCTGGTTTAAATTCTATAGCTTAGGTGTTAGGGTTTGGGGTTTAGCGGTGTATATGGTTATGTTGTTAGATCCACTAGCTCTAGGGTTTCAGTTGTAGCCTCCGACGCTCCTCTACCTCTCGGCGAGTATGTGGAGCTCCACTACAGGGTTCATAGTAGGGTTTCGGGTTTGCTTGGAGAGCAGGGGGGTGGAGAGAGGGTTGCTCTAGCAGTTGTGTCTAACGCCTCCTACGAGCATGCTGTACCTCAGAGTGTTATGAGCTACCTCGGCCCAAGGGCTGGGGGTGTTGAGTCTCTCAAGCTCTCTCATACAACACTCTACGTTGTCGCGGAGCTCTCAGGCGGTAGGGCGGAGCCCCCTAGGTACCCTATACCACCTGATACCCCCGTGAGGCCTGCATCAGGGGATACCCTTAGCAGGGTTTACGGTGGGTTCACGGGAGGGGTTAGGCTAGGCCTCCTAGCCCCTAGGAGTCTAGGTGTGGAGGTTAGAGTTAACCCTGATAAGCTAGCTAAACACCTCCTAATAGCCGGGGCTACAGGCTCTGGGAAGAGCAACACTGTTGCGATTCTAGCTGATAGACTTTCAGCTGTGGGAGCCCCTGTTGTGGTATTCGACGTCCACGGGGAGTACAGCTTGGAGCCTGAGGATGGGGATCTCAGCAGGGTTCAGATTGTAGAAGCTCGTATAAACCCTCTTAGAATGCACCCTAGGATCTTAGCAGCTATAATTATACCTGAGCCTCAGGCTCGTAGGCAGAGGAGGCTTCTAGCGAAGGCTATGGAGGGTATTTTGAGGGAGTTGAGGGAGCTCTCCGCCAAGAAGGGCATATCAATGGTGACAGCGTTGCAGGAGCTTGTAGAGAGGAGGGTTAGAAATGTTTTAGCTGAGGAGGAGGCTGTCGACCAGGAGTCCCTCCTCATAAGAGGTCTTAGGGAGCTCCTCGTAGCGGAGGCTAGGAGGGTTGGTGGTCAGGAGGAGAGGGTTGTGGATAGGGTTGTTGAGAAGGTGGAGGAGTTCTTCGAGGTAACCCCTCTAACGGTTACAGGAGAGCTACCCACAACTCACATATCTCCTGGTAGAATGCTAGTCGTAGACGCCTCAACGCTGGGTGATGAGCAGAAGAGGTGGGTTCTAAAGATAATGGTTGACGAGATTCTGGAGAAGCTGAAGACCGGGCACCTGGGGTCTACGGTGCTCGTGGTGGAGGAGGCACCACTATTCATAGGAGTTGATGTAGGACACCCTGTTAAACAGAGCCTACAGAGGTTCGCACGTGAGGGTAGGAAGTTCGGGGGATGCCTAATAGCTGTGAGCCAGAGGCCGAGAAGCCTTGACGTGAACGTTGTAAGCCAACTACAGAACTTCGTATTCCTAAGGATGGTCCAGGAGGAGGATATAAGAGCTGTAATGAACATAGCCGATAACCTAGACGAGAACCTAGCTAAAACCATACCGAGCCTCCCAGATGGAAGAGCAATAGTCATGGGAGAGTGGCTGGGGAGGTTCCCAGCAATAGTAGACATAGACCTACACAAGGGCAAGAGGATTGGGGCAACACCACCACTAACAGACATATGGGCTAGGGGCAGAGCTCAAACACAGAAACCCCAATTCAGCCTAGAGCTCTAACACAAAAGGAACACGAGACCATAAGTGGAGAGCTCCGAGAGCGTGGATGTAGAAGTGTACAAGTACAGTGTTAACACATGGCTGCCAGTACTAAAGAGTGTCTACAGGGTGCTGAGCTCCGAGTACACACTCGTCATCGTAGGATCCCAGGTGCTCTACTTAACTCTCGGGGAGCCTGTTGAAACAAAGAACATAGATCTCCTCATAGAGGATTACAATCCTGTTAGGGTAGCTGATCTAATCTCAAGAGCCCTAAACCTTGAGGAGCTGAGGTATGAGGTTTTCAAAGCTAGAGATGGGAACCTGATGACCCACGTATTCGTCCCCCTTACCATAGGGGTGCTGGCCGTCGAGGTTATGAGTAGGCTACAGCTAGGCAGGATATCCTTTAGCCCTCTTGCGGACGAGATCCTACACGTTAACATTGATGATTTCAACTGTATTACGTTAACCCCTGAGGCCTACGCTCTCCTACAGGCTACCAGGCCTGGGGGGTTTAGGGTTGTAGATGTTGAGAGGTTTAGGAGGGTGAGGGATAGGGTTAACTGGGGGAGGGTTGTAGAGTTAGCTAGAGCTTACAATGCTATAGGCTTAGTGCTCGATTTCATTAGAGCAGTGGGTGTAGCTATTGGGTGAGAGCTCCTGCTACAGCATGGTCTACTCTAGATTGGAGGAGCACGCTAGGACTGGTGACTGCACACTCTTAGACAATGCTGGGAGGCTACTCCTCGAATGCCCTGAGTGGAGCTTGCTAAGCGTATACATATCCTATGCTAGTCTATGCGATAGGCTGCCGGAGTTCACCTTGAAGTTCTACTCAGCCCTCAAACTATTCATAGAAACGTTGGATTGCGAGAGCCTGGAGGGAGGCTACAGGATAACATGCTACTCCACTAAAAGGCTAGTTTACCATGTGGAGCCCAAGATGAGGGAGGTAACCCCCGGGGAGGAGTGGTTGCTTAGAAGAATCCTGCACAACATGAGTAGGGAGAAGTTACTACATGCTTTATGTAAGGCCCTAGGCATCATATCATACTTAGAAATAGGGGGGAGTCATAGGCCTTAAGCCTATATTGTAACCCCAGTGGAATTAGCGTGCAGGTAGTTAGGGTCTAAGGGTTGCTCCATGTCCTGTAATAAAATACTTTAAGGTACTCAATCTTCTTCTAGCGATGGAACTGGTAGTGGTGTTATTGTAAGGGGTGGTGTTTGTGGGGATGGTTCGTAAGAGGGTTAGGTTGGTGGGTGAGAGGGGGCAGGTTGAGGTTGAGGCTTTGATAGATACTGGTGCTAGTAGGCTTGTAATCCCTAGGGAGGTTGCTGAGAAGATTGGTGTTAAGCCTATGTACAAGGTTAAAGCTGAGCTTGCTGATGGTAGCGTTAGAGAGGTCGATGTGGGGCCCGTCTTCGTCGAGATCATGGGTAGAGGTGCCCCCGACTGGGCTGCAATAGTGGAGGGTGGGGAGGTTTGTGTTGGAGCTGAAACCCTTGAGACCCTCGGTCTAGCCGTGGACCCCGTGACTGGAGAACTGTACCCTACGAGGAGGTTCATCTGGAGAATATAAGCGTAAGCTGTAGAGATGCTAGGAGCCCGTCATCCCACTTCTAGCCCATCCGAGTCTAGAACGTGTACTGTGAGCATCTGCTAGAGTAACCCCCGACATTAGAAATCAATAGGCCTGATCACAGCCAACCATTAGATCATTGAAACTAGTATTAGACCTAGAACCGAGAGCTCCGGAAAATCTAACCCCTCATGCGAGGTTACTAAACTCGCTTAGAGGAGCTTCGACAACCACCGACCTTCGAGAGCTCCTCGTAGAACCCTGCGGGAGAACCCCCTTCTAGCGGAGCTCCTAGCACTCACATTACCCAGTGCTTTAAGCCCTAAGCATGATGAGGTCTAATACCGGGGGTTACCTAGAGCTCCCAGCATAGGGCTGTAGTCCTGGCTACTGGAGCTCCCAACACTTCAAATTCTAAGATTTCAGTCTACGGGCTCTGTTACTTCCTATTAGCTCTGAACTCTTAGGTTATGGGGTTTCATGGGAGTGTTGTTGAGCGGGAGGTTACTCTAGGGAGTGGGGGGAGCCCCCTATTAGGGGTTGTATGCCTGGGGTTTATGTTCCTCCTAGGTGTTTTATGTTTTAAGGTTTACCCTCTCACCAGTATATAGGGGTTTGGTTGTTTAGGTTTATCCATGTTTCTGATACTCATCTCGGTGCTAGGCCTCTCGGTCTTGTTGAGAGGGAGAGGGATTTCTATGAGGCTTTCAAGTGGGTTATTGATAGGGCTTTGGAGCTCCGTGTTGATGCTGTGCTTCACGCTGGTGATATGTTTCACAGCTCCACCCCCAGGCCTTTGACCTACATCTACGCTATTAGGGAGTTGAGGAGGCTTGCTGGGGCTGGTGTTAGGTTCATAGTTGCTCCTGGTAACCATGAGTTGCCTAAGGCCGAGGCTCTCGGCTCCCCTATCAGGGTCTTGGAGGACCTGGGTTTAGCCCATGCCCCTAGGGATCCTGGTAGGCCTCATGTTGTCGAGCTTGAAGGCCTATCAGTTATAGTGTTCTCCGAGTGGGCCTCAGAATATCTCAGCAGAGTTGACCCAGCATCTCTAACCAGATCTAGGGTTAAGGTGGGGCTCGCCCACGTAACCCTCTGCGACGCCCTAGCGGAGGCCGAGGGCGTCCCCCTGGAGAGGTGTGGTGGGCCTCGTAGGATGCTATCCTCCATGGTGAAGGGTAGCTACAACTACCTAGCCCTAGGTGACATACACACACCGTGGGAGCACAGGGTTCCAGGAGCTCCCCCCATGGTCTACCCTGGTTCAACGGAGTACCTTGACGTTGGTGAGTATAGGAGGAATAGTAGTAGGTACGTGTACCTCGTCGAACTAGATGATGGGGGCTTCGTTAGAGCTGAGAGGTTGAAGATAGAGACTGTAAGACCTTGGATCGTAGTCGAGGGGGGCTACCAGGAGGTTTCAAGGATCATTGAATCCATTAAGAGGCCTCCCGGCAGTAAGGAGCCGATAGTCTACGTGACGGTTAAAGGCACGCTAGACCAGGCTAGGAGGAGATCGCTGATGGCAAGGCTCGACGCTCTCAGAGGAGATGGTGTGATATTGCACCATAAGCTTGATGTAGAGGAGAGGGGGGAGCCTAGGCGTGTATACACACCTCAAACCCTAAGCCTGGAGTCCATGTTGGAGAAGCTGCTTGAGAGATGTGGTGAGGGTATTAGGAGGGATCTAGTACAACTACTAACAACTCTGTTAAACAACTCTGGGGATAGAGCTGTAGTTAGTAGCTTTGTCAGAGCCCTAGAAGAAAGGGGGGGTCTAGTGGAGTGTATCGATAGAGCTTTTAGAGAGGGGTTTTCGAGATGATAATTAGGGAGGTCGAGTTAAAGAACATACTATCGCATGAGAGTACTAGGGTTGAGTTCACACCTGGAATCAACGTCATAGTCGGGCTCAACGGTTCTGGTAAGAGCTCCATTATAGACTCGATACTACTATCCATGCTTGGAGGGTGTACTAGTTCAAGGGAGGTTGTGAGATCGGATCTAGGCGAGATCCTAAGGGTTGGAGCTCAAAGTGGCTACATAAGGGTTAAGTTCGAGATTGGTGGTTCAACGTATGTCGTGGAGAGGGTTATATCAAGGGATCTAGGTAGGACGACCTCTACATTGAAGCTAGAGAAGCTCGACGGCTCAACTCGTAAAACGCTAGCCTCAGGCAGGGAGCAGTTTTGCATGTGGATCCAATCACTCCTAGGCATAAGCGACCCCCTGGTATTAACGTCAACACTCGTGGCCAGACAGGGTTACCTAGCTGAGTTCATAGAGATGGAGCCTTCTAGGAGGAAGGAGAGGGTGTTAGACCTTGTGGGTTTAAGTAGGCTTGAGGAGGCTAGGGATGCTCTAGCTGATGAGGTTAAGAGGGTTACAGCTGAGGTTGCAGTCCTCGAGTCTAAGCAGAGGGATTACAGGGAGAAGGAGAGGCGTGTTAAAAGCCTAGAGCAGGAG
>JAJHQN010000102.1 GCA_020833325.1 Desulfurococcaceae archaeon
CTCTTATCCATTGCTACGAAAAGCTCCCTATAGGCTGGGATCTTACCCTTAAGCTCCTTAGCAACATCGCTTAACCCCTTAACCTCCTCAGCCTTCAACCTCTTCTTAGTATCAAGTCTTACTAGGAGTGGCATGTCTGTGAACGTCTTCACGAACTCCTCATCGTATAGCTTATCGCGGATTAGAACGTAGACTATGCCTAAGGCTAAGGCCACATCTGTAGCTGGGTTTATTGGTATGAACTCGTCGGCAATATTGGTGATTGAAGCCCAATTCATATCAACAACGACTATCTTAGCCCCTCTCTCCTTCGCTAGCACAAGCATCCTAGAACTTACCGTCCTGGTTACTGTGAAGTTAGAGCCGAAGATTAGTATTAACCTTGAGTTCAGGTACTCGTGTGTCTCAAGCTCCTCGGTTTGAACACCAAACGTGGGAGCCCAGAATGTTGGGAGATCGCCGTTAAGCGGGTATGCGTGCATAGAGCTCCAGCCGAGGAGGGAGGCTAACCTCATGAGAGCCCCCTTGTTCATGTAACCAGTACCGGGCACCTGTATTGTGAATGCGATTGATGCAGGACCGTAGTCCCTCATTATCTTAGCTAGAACCTTGGAGGCACAGTCTAGGGCATCATCCCAGCTAACCTCAAGGAACCCGTTAGGCGTGCCCCTGAGCTCCGCTGCCTTCCCGAGAGCCTCATCCCAGCCTAGCTCGCCACGACACCACTTAAGGAAGGGCTCCCTAACAAGAGGCTTCCTCAACCTATCAGGGCCGTACCAGAGGAATATCTGTGAGAGACCCCTAAGACAACCCCTCGTATACTCAGGCTCAGGGTAGTCGGGAGCTGGCATGATGTACCTAACCCTACCATCGTAGACGTACGCTTGAAGCCAGCAATTCTCAGTACAGTTGGGGGCGCATGTGAACTTAACAACCTTAACCTCCTCACCTAAAGCCAGCTTCTGTCCATCAACAGGTCTTAGAAGCCTTGGGCCAATCGCTATAGAACCTCCACCAACGACAGCCAGCGTTGTAACACCAGCCAGCTTGAGGAAATCCCTCCTAGTTAGGTTTAAACTCAAGCGAGCTCACCATCCACTTAGAATTAAAGCCTACTCCTTGCATAAGAAGTTAACCCCGAACATGTTCGGGGTGCTAAGAGGGGGTCGTGGGATGGGCTCTCTACCCTAGGAGCTATTTCTAAAGCCCCTACTGTCTCGTTTCTAATGTTTCTAGGAGCTCCTTTATCCTCCTCACCCCCTCTCTTATCCTCTGTGGTGTTTCTGTGGGGAAGCTTAGTCTTATGTACATCTTCGTTGATTTTCCGAAGAACTCTCCTGGTATTACTGCTACGTTCTTCTCGTATAATAGTTTCTCTGCTAGCTTTGCTCCATCTAATCCCAGGGGTTCTAGTACCTCCCCTAGGTTCACCATTACGAACATCGCCCCCGCTGGTTTCATGTACTTGGCGTTCTTTATCTTTGATAGCTCTTCTAGCATTACATCCCTCCTCTCCATGTATACTCTTTTAACGTACTCTACGTGCTTTCTCCTGAGCTCCCTGTTTCTAAGGTACTCTAGTACTAGGTGTTGTGCTACGCTTGGCGGGTTGTATGTTATAGCCTCTGATACCAAAGCTATCCTCCTAACAATCCACTCAGGCCCGTAGACGTAGCCTAGCCTCCACCCCGGTATCCCCGGGTCTTTGCTGAAAGCGTATAGTGATATAGTGTTCTCCGGTGCTAGCTTGTACATGCTGACGTGCTCACCCTCGTAGATCAAGGTCTTGTAGGGTTCATCGTATACTATCCAGAGCCCGTAGTCAACAGCTATCTCAGCCAGAGCTCTAGCAACCCCCCAGTCCAGGACCCTCCCCGTAGGGTTATCTGGGCTCGTTAGTATCAAGGCCTTAGTCTTACCCCTCACAATAGACTCCTTAACAGCCTCAACGTCAGGCTGGAAGCCCTCCTCTATCGTGGCTATGATTGGTGTAGGTTTAACCTTAAAGTATGCTAGGAGGTTCCAGTAGCCGAAGTACGTTGGGTCCATGAGTATAACCTCGTCACCAGGCTCTAGTATGGAGGCGAATGTGGAGAACATCGAGGCCTGACCACCTGTTACAACAACAACCTGGTCTACAGTTAGATCAACCCCATCGATATCTCTAACATCCCCTACAATAGCCTCCCTAAGGCTTAGAAAGCCGGGTGAGGGTGTGTAGGAGTATAACCTCATAGAATCCTCCTTTAAAACCTCGGAAAGCCAAAGCCTAACCTCCCCGGGAGGTGGAACCCCGGGCTCCCCGGTGGAAAGCATTATAACATCCCTACCCTCCCTCCTAAACCTTTCAACGATCCTGTTAATAGCCCTCGTAGGGCTCTCCCTCAACACATCAACATCCCTATTATACCTCAAACCCAACACTAGGGCACCTCAAAAAGCGAGAATACATAGTTATACTTAAAAAGCTTTGTGTAAAGAGGATGAGTGCTAGCCTGCCGCCTGGAACTTTATTACAGCTACCTCCTTGAGATCCTCGATGTCATAGACTATTATGCCCCACTGTGATATAGTGTACAGCTCACCTCCAATGTAGATGCTCCTACTAGCACCTGGATGCGGTAGTATAGCGGCTACCTTTAGCTTACCGCCCTTGAATGATACTACAGCCACACCTCCAACCCCATCTTTGAACAGCTGTATTGGTATGTATACTCTCTCATACTCTAAATCGACTGTCACCGCATGGTGATCGTGTAAAGCCATGCTAGTAGCATCTACTATTAAAGCAGTGGAAACCTCAGCCATACTCGCTGGGTTTGAGACGTTGAACAACGACAACTTGATGGTATTCCACCTCTCAAGGCCTATGCCAAACAGTATATCGCCTGGTAGTGGGTGTAGATACTCGCTAAAACCAGGTATCTTAAGGAACCCTAGCATCTTCGGCTCCCTCGGATTTGATACGTCTATTGCAAATAGAGGGTCGACGGTCCTGAATGTTACGAGGAAGAATATATCCTTAACGAGCCTCGCAGAGTACACTCTCTCACCTGGAGCTAGACCCTCAAGCGCCCCTACGATCTCTAGGGTCTCAACATCAGCTATGTAGATGGAGTTCCCAGTATTCATCTGCGAGGGGGCTAGATACGCCATGAGCTTCACGGGAAGATTTTCTCGTGTTATACCACTAATATAGGGTGGAATAGTTATCTTCAAACGCTCGCAGCCCACTATTTGTGGGTAGCATACTGTGATGGTTGTTGCGCTTGTTTGACTCACCTCAGTAATCACCCTCCATTCTAACATGCGTGCCGGGGCTACCTCAACGGTGTAATTGGATATAGTTGTGGCTATTATTAGGTACCTGTTCTTATACTCCTCCAGAGCGAATTGATCTAGTAGAGCTCCTTTAACTGTAATAGATCCTAGCGGTTTAACTTCGACCCCGCTCACCTTGAATACAGACACTATAGTTTTATCGT
>JAJHQN010000097.1 GCA_020833325.1 Desulfurococcaceae archaeon
TGTAAAGGAGGGTCTCGTGGTTGATGGCATAGGTGGGACTTTTGCTTGTATAGGCCCTCTTACAGCTGGAGCCTTAGACCTTGAGGTTGTAGCTGGTGTTGGTAAATGGGGTAGATGGAGTATTCTCAGGGGAGGGCTAGTGGACATGGTTGGAGTGATTGACATTCACGAGCTGGTTGCGGTGACGAGGAGTGGTGATGAGAGAGCTGGGATAGCCTTTGAAGCCTACGTAGAGTGTATTGCTAAGGATGGAGTAGAGCTCTAATCTCAACACCTAAAGCTGAGGTGGTAGTAGTTACTGGTAGGAACGCTGGGATCCCGGAGCTAAGGGAAGCTATGAGAGAGAGGATTGATCTCGAAGTGGTAACCGTTGAAGGTCTACCTGGAGCAGATAAGGCTAAGGAGTCGGCACAAGGCTACGCGATGATCGGCGATGGCATAGCAGGAGGCGTCTTCAGAGACGTTGTAGATCATATGAGGATAGGGGATGCATGTGGAACCGTGGCGGATTACATTATACACCCGGAGGCGCTAGGCTTAAGGGATAGAATTAGGGATCTCTACGGGCGTCTAGTGGCTAAACCTAAGTTCTGCAACAACTTATAGGGTTTGGCTTAGTAGATGAGAACATGTTGGGGTGAAAGGGCTTGAAGTTACTTACATTCTCAACGCAGGAGGGCAGACCTAGACTTGGGGTGCTCCTAGATGATGGAAGGGTCTTAGACGTAGGGGTGGCTTACAAGCTCCTCTTCGAAGCTAAACCACCCAGGATGCTCAGGGACATGAGGAGCTTGATTGTCAGCGGTGATATAGGGTTAAGGCTACTAGATCTTGTTAGAGGTCAAGCTGTGAAGGCCATAAGATCAAATGGTGAAGTGGCGGAGCTCTTATCGAAGAACGCTGTGCACCCACTGGAATCCATTAAATTCCACCCACCAATACCCAACCCTGAGAAGGCCCTCTTTGTAGCAGTCAACTACTGGAGTCATGCCAGAGAGATTGGAATAGAACCCCCCGAGAAACCCTACTTCTTCATGAAACTTGGGAACACACTAGTAGCACACGGAGACCCGGTTATCATACCGAGGACTGCTACTAAGCCTGATCACGAGGTTGAACTAGCGGTTATCATCGGCAAGAAGGGAAAGTATATTGATAGAGGTACCGCTATGGACCACGTGTTCGGCTACACTATAGTTAACGATGTGAGTTTAAGGGATAAACAGGCGCCAATACCAAGACTAGGAATTAGATGGCTTCATGCTAAAAGCTTTGATACAGGAGCCCCCATAGGCCCCTGGGTTGTAACTAGGGATGAAATAGAGGACCCCCATAACCTTAGACTTGAGCTAAGGGTTAACGGTGAGGTGAGACAGGAGGGGAGTACAGGTGATATGATATTTAAAATATCTGAGCTACTAGAATCCGCCTCTGACGGTGTTACGTTGAAGCCCGGTGATATTATAGCTACGGGGACCCCACAGGGTGTGGGGGCTGCTACGGGGAGGTTTCTAAGGGATGGGGATGTTATGTCTGCTAGTATAGAGAGGGTTGGAGTGCTGGTTAACATGGTGGTTTTCGAACGTTAGTATTCATATGTAAAGATTTATAAATATAGTTTAGGGTCTATTAGATTGGAGGTTGAGGGTTTTGCGTAGGATTCAGATGGATAGGCCTATTGTGGAGATTGATGGAGATGAGATGGCTAGGGTTATGTGGGGGTGGGTTAAGGAGAAGTTAATTCTCCCCTATGTTGATTTGAAGGCTGAGTACTACGATCTTCACGTTAAGGTTAGGGATGAGACAGACGATCAGATTACCGTTAGGGCTGCTGAGGCTGTTAAAAGGCTTGGTGTTGGGGTTAAATGTGCTACCATAACTCCTGATGCTGAGAGGGTTAAGGAGTATAATCTTAAGAGGGCTTGGAGGAGTCCTAATGCTACTATAAGGGAAGCCCTCGACGGCACCCTCTTTAGAGCCCCTGTAATCCTGAGGAATGTGGTGCCAGCTGTTAGGTTCTGGAAGAAGCCTATAGTTGTTGCTAGGCACGCTTATGGTGATATATACTCGGGTGTTGGCGTGAGGTTCGAGGAGCCTGGGGAGGCGGAGCTAGTCTACAGGTCTATCTCCGGTAAAGAGGTTAGAGTTAAGCTTCCAAAGCTTGAGGGGCCCGGGGTTATCCAAGCCTACCACAACATAGACGAGTCTATTAGGAGTTTTGCTAGGGCATCACTTAGATATGGTCTCATAAACATGCTTGACGTCTGGTTCGGTGCTAAGGACACTATATCGAAGATCTATGATGCGAGGTTTAAGGAGATATTCCAGGAAGTTTACGAGACCGAGTTCAAGGATGAATTCGAGAAAGCAGGGCTGAGATACGAGTACTACCTAATAGACGACGCCTATGCTAGAGCTGTTAGGAGCGAAGGCGGCTTCGTATGGGCTACAAAGAACTTCGACGGTGACGTGATATCAGATCTTGTAGCATCGGCCTTCGGAGGGAGCCTAGCACTCATGACATCAGAGTTGTTTTCCCCACAAGGCTACTACCTATCAGAAGCAGCACATGGGACAGTTAGAAGGCATTACTATAGATGGCTTAAGGGGGAGAAAACGTCGACAAACCCCGTAGGCATTATATTCGCCTGGACTAGAGGTCTAAGGGAAAGAGGTAGACGTGATGGGAATCGAGAGCTAGTAGTATTCGCTGAAACACTAGAGGAAGCTGTTAAACATACAATAGAAGAGGATAAAGTAATGACACAGGATGTAGCGAAGGTAGCAGAACCCCCGGTGAACGCCATAGTAACCACGGAGGAGTTCATAGAAGCTGTTAAAAGAAACCTCGACAAGCTCCTAGAGAAGAGGATAAGGTAACCATAATATAACCGGAAGTCTAGAACTTCAAAGAAGGAAGAATACGGCTCGCTCCTTTAATTATTTCAATCATTCCAGTTGTAGAAAGCCCACCTCCTGTAACAACACCTACTACGCTCTAAACTCAACATCGTCATCTTTCAAGTATCGAAGATCGCGATATTAAAGTTAGGCAAACCCCCTTTTAGGACCAGAGGAGGTCGTCCCCCTCCGGGTCTACTTTAAAAGGTGGGATTTTAAATTGTAGTCTAAGGTGTTACTGGCTTGCCTGCTAATGCTATGAGGTCGTCAGGTTTAATATACTATGTGGTTCTAGGGGTTGCTGTTGTTAATGTTTCAACAGCCTCCATACTTGTTAGGCTTGCTAGTGGTGAGGGGGTTCACGGATTTGCTGTTGCGTCGTGGAGGCTTGTTATCTCATCTGCTATAACCTTGGCTCTTCTCATAGTCCTAGGTGGTGGTCTATCTAGGCTTCTCTCCAACCTTTACGATCTCGCTTTAATGGCGGCATCCGGTGTCGCTCTCGCTCTACACTTCATGCTCTGGATGCACAGTCTAGCTCATGTGAATGTTGCTGCTAGCGTTACAATAGTAGATAGTTACCCAGCCCTCCTAGCTTTAATCGGGAGGTTTATCCTAGGCGAGAGCTACTCGGTAGCACAATACCTCGGAAGCCTGGTAGCCTTCCTAGGAATCCTAGGGTTATCTATAGTATCGTATACTGGGGAGCTCGCACCTCCAGGCGGTAACCCGGTCTTCGGAGCCCTCCTAGCTTTCGGTGGTATGGTGTCAGTCTCAGCCTACTTCGCCATAGGTAAGGTTATGAGAACTAAGTATTCTACACTGGAATACACTGCAGTAGTATACACTATAGGAGCTCTTATAGCGATACCGCTAACAATCCTAGCTAATGTGAACCTAACCAGCCTAACGCCTAAAGCTTGGGCACTTATAATGCTAGTAGCGTTAATACCCATGCTTGGAGGGCATACGCTGATAAACTATGTTATAGGAAGGCTAAGCCTCCTAGCAACAACAGTACCAATACTAGGAGAACCTGTGGGAGCCACACTACTAGCACTTTTAATCCTAGGAGAACCTGTAAGCCAGGAGATAGCCATCTTCATGGCCTTAACACTCTCAGGAATAGCAATGGTC
>JAJHQN010000049.1 GCA_020833325.1 Desulfurococcaceae archaeon
CTAGGTTTATGTTGATGTAAGCTTTAAATAATAGTGTTAAGCTAGCTTTCACAGGGTTGGATGCCCTTTGCACCACGAGGTTTCCACAGTTATACTTGCGGGTGGTGAGGGTAGGAGGTTTAGGCCTTTAACATACTATATACCTAAGCCTATGATACCTGTTGGTTCTAGCGAGAGACCTATACTGGAGTTTATAATAAGATGGGTGTCAAGGTGGGGTGTGAGGGATTTTCTAGTCCTAATAGGGTATAGGTGGAGGCAGGTTGTAAACTATTTCGGCGATGGATCTAGGTTTAATGTTAAGATGAGGTATGTTGTTGATAAACCCCCCTACTCTAACACTGGAGGTGCTCTGAGGAGAGCTTTAGACCTAGGGTTACTCAACGATTATGAGGATGTACTAGTATGGTATGGTGATATAATAGCCCCCATCAACGTAAGGGATCTCGTAGAAGTGCATAGATCTAGCAGAGCTGATGCAACCCTAGTCTTAACACAAGCCTATAAAGTCCCTGTTGGTATAGCTTCTCTAAATCCAGATGGTAGGGTCGTGGAGTTAAGCGAAAAGCCGGAGCTTAAGTTAAACGCTACAATAGGGATTCTAATGCTAAAAGTTGATAGTGTTAAAACAGCCATAGAAAGCTTAAATCTAGGCTACGATTTCGACATAATGGGCGATATGATACCGGGTATGATAAATAAGGGGTTTAACATCAAATCATTCCTACACAATAACTTCTGGTACGATGTTGGTAGCATTGAGAGGTACGAGAAGCTAGATCACGATAAGCTTGAAGAGCTCCTCGAAGTCCGCGATGAAACTCTGGGTTACGTAATACTATAATAGTTTCCATCTAATAAACCCTTCCTAGCACTACTGGCTTCAGCGTCCTCCCTCGACATCCTTATCTCTTGATGCCACTTTTCAGGGTTGGGGGTTGTGGTTTCAGCGGGTTTCCTAGAATCCTCTCCGCTGGCTCTTCACTTCATCCACTAAGTAACAATACTTCCCCTCCATCCCGGTATGAGTGGCAGAGCTCTTTGTTGTTAGACTTTTGTCGAATTTAGCTAGATACATCACTATTTAATCTTCTTTTAGCAATAGATATAATGGTGGTAGCTTGAGGAATGTGTATATTGTTGACGGTGTTAGAACACCTATTGGTAGGTTTGGTAGGAGTCTTAAGGATTTCACCGCTGTTGATCTAGCAGCTTATGCTATAAAGAATCTCCTGGATAGAGTTGGTATTCAATCTTCTTCTGTAGACTTCGTGGTAATGGGTCATGTTATAAGAGCTGGGACTGGGATGAATACTGCCAGGCAGGCTGCTTTGAAAGCGGGGATTCCAAAAAACGTTGATTCTATGAACGTGGATATGGTCTGTGCTAGTGGTATGGCTGCTATAGTAACTGGTGGCATGTACATTGCTAGTGGAGCATACGATGTTGTTATCGCTGGCGGCATGGAGTCTATGAGCAACTCCCCATTCATAATACCTAGCTCTTATAGGTGGGGTGTACGCCATCTCGTAT
The DNA here is from genome assembly GCA_020833325.1 of Desulfurococcaceae archaeon. Taxonomy (GTDB): domain Archaea; phylum Thermoproteota; class Thermoprotei_A; order Sulfolobales; family Acidilobaceae; genus DSZV01. The sequence goes on from JAJHQN010000049.1 coordinate 1,534, forward strand.
TGAGTAGAGGTAGGGGTGAGGTTTTCGACGCTATGGTGTACGATAGCCTCCTAGACCCACTACTAGGCTATACTATGGGTGAGGAGGCTGATATGACCGCTAGGAAGTATGAGGCGCCTAGGGAGGAGCTGGACTGGATTGCCTTTGAGAGCCATATGAGGGCTGCCTTAGCCTGGAAACTCGGTATTATGAAGAGGTATGTTGTCCCTGTAGTACGTGATGGTAAGATGGTTTTAGACTTCGATGAAGGGGTTAGAGCGGATATTAAGCTAGATGATTTAAGGTCTTTACAACCAGTATTTACAAATGAGGGCCCTCATACAGTGGCTACTTCAAGCCAGATTAGCGATGGTGCCGCTGTGGTACTACTAGCATCAGATGAAGGTGTTAGGAGGTTAAACTTAGAGGTTAAAGCTAGGGTTGTGGGTCACACCTACGTAGGCGTTGATACATGGGAGTTCCCTGTAGCTCCAGTGTATGCTGTGAGAAAGCTCCTAGATTCAATTGGATGGAGTGTTGATAGAGTTGACTTCTGGGAGAATAATGAGGCTTTCGCCGTTAACAGTTTCCTCATGAACAGGATGTTAGGCGTGCCCTATGAGAGGCTTAACGTTCACGGTGGTGCAATAGCTGTAGGGCACCCGCTAGGGGCTAGCGGGGCTAGGTTAGTAATAGAGTTGATTAACGTCCTTGAGACTAGAGGCGGTACCCGGGGGGTTGCATCGATATGCCACGGTCTTGGCGGGGCCGCAGCTCTAGCTTTGGAGCTAGTGTAAGCTAGATCCTTTATAAAAGCTTGTATAGATAAATAGTAGTGGGGTTAGAGCTATGAGTTTAGAAGTTGAAATTGAAAACCCAGTAGCTAGGGTTAAGTACCCCGATGTTAAGACGTTTAAGGAGCTCGTAGTAGCGCTATCAAAGTTACTAGATGAAGCTAAATTCACGCTGACAAGCACAGGCCTCAAGATAATAGGGATGGACCCGGCTAAGGTAGCGTATATCGAGATCCACATCCCAAAAGAGGCGTTCCTAGAATATGAGATCGAGGAGGATAGAGAGCTTGTAGATGTAGGGTTTAACCTTAAAGTCTTAGAGGATGTACTAGAGGGTAGAAAAGGTAACCCCATCGAGATGAAAGTAGCCCAGGATAAAGTCCTGCTTAGTATCGAAGGAGCTATAAACAGGAGATTCCTACTCCCAAACTTGGAGGTTGCAGTTGAGGAGCTAGGAGGAGTTAGGCTTGAACACGATGTTAAAGCAATAGTCATAGGGGATGTGGTGAAGAAAGCTGTGTCTGATATAAGAGCTACATCAGATGTGGTGGAGATAGACGCTGACGAGAGCCAGATAGTGATAAGATCAGGTGGAGAAACAGGGCCTAAAGTAACCCTTAAACTAACAAGAGAGTCATCAGCCCTCATAGACCTAGAGGTTAAAACCCCCTCAAAAGCGCGCTACGACATAACATACTTAGAGAGCACACTAAACCTAACAAAGATAGCTGAGTCGATAGAACTTATGTTCTCAACGGATAAACCACTTGAACTAAACTTCAAAAGCCCAGATGGAAGCATGGTAAGATACATACTAGCACCGAGCACAACATGATATAAGGCAAACATAGCTCCTCCTAGCAGAGCGGGGAGAGGTCATAAGATTTCATAGCCCCTTTAGACCTGTTACCTCTGGAGAGTGAGTATTCTATCATAGGCTGTGGTCGGCTGCCTGTTGAGTAACAGCTCTGAGACATTCGTATAGTGGTTTAACACCTAGCATTTCTATCAACTCCTCTACACTTAATAGCCATTCTGGCTTTTGAAGTCTAGGCGTTAGGGCCATTGCCACCGCTGCTTCTGTTAGATCTTGCCTAGTAACTAGCCCTTGTGTTATGTAGCCTATATAGCCTATTAGCTCTCCTATATCACCTAAATGTCTTGGGATTTGTACTGCTTGGGAGAGCTCCTCTCCCATCATCATCCTTCTCACCGTATTGGGGTCTAACTCGAATGAAGGGCTTAAGCCTATTGAGGCTTTACAGTTCCTATCAACTATAACTGCTACCTGGGTTTCCAGGAACCCTGTTTTACTATAGAACTCCATAGGGCCCGCTTCAATCCCTACCCCTAAGGAGGCTTCTGGGGTTAGGTTGAGTGCTCCTAGGGCCCTTTCTAGAGCTCCCAGGACTATATCCCTTGAGCCTACTGGTTGTCTGGGAATGCTTGTAGGTACGTCCACGGCTATCACATCTACATCTGCAAACCTAGAGAACACCCTCACCACACTTCTAACCTTGAGAGGGTTAAGACTTCCGATAGCAATTATAATCCTAGAGCCCATCTAAAGGCGAGCCACCTCCAACCCCTTTACATTTTTAAACCCCTCTAATGCTAATATGCTAAAAGGTACACTATCTGGGACCGCCTACCACTAGGGTGTATTGGAGATGCTATTACATGTAGGTATAATACCTGATGGTAATAGACGTTGGGCTAAATCCAGGGGTCTAACATTACATGACGCCTACGAAGCCGGGTATGCTAGGCTAAAGGAGGTCGCAAGACACCTCTTTGATTACGACATCAGGTACTTGACCGTCTACGCTATGAGCTACGATAACTGTGTTAGGAGAGACGATGTAGAGAGGGGAGTGTTGATGAAGATACTCGAGAAAGCTGTAGTGGATATAGAGGAGGATAAGATCCTAGAAGAATATGATACATCACTAATGGTGTCAGGCGACCTAACACTAATCCCGGATAAGCTGAGAAACAAGATCCAAGATCTAGTTGAAAAATATAATAGAGGGAGGAGAACCCTACACATAGGCCTATGCTACAGCATATGGTGGGAGCTCTCTCAACTCAAATCAAACAACCTTAAACAACTACAAAAACTACCACCAATAGATCTTGTAATTAGAACAGGAGGAATGAGGAGGATAAGCGGGTTCTTCCCACTACTAGTGGAGTATGCGGAGCTCTACTTCACAGACACCCTATGGCCCGATCTGACGAGAAGAGAACTAGAACAAGCAATACAATGGTTCAAAAGACAAAGAAGAAACTTCGGAAAGTAACAATACTCACTAGCTCTTTACACTAAAATAGCCCCCCGCCACCCAGCATCCCAACAACTCTAATGGGCTCGATCACCTAGAAGTACGTACACTGCTTGCCCCCCAGTGAGTGTTGATGCTCTTTCACGCTTACCGTCTTCGTGACCAACTTATCATTGACCCAAAGAGGCTCTCCTGCGACCACCGGGGGACTTCAACCTCCCTCATGGAGGCATGATCCCTATGGGTTCTAGGTGGCCGTTGAGCCCAACGGTTTATAGGAGCTCCTATCTAGGCGAAGCCCGAGCGGGGTACCTTCTGGGCATAGCTATCATACAGAGCCTCCGGAGTGAACCCGAGGTCGTCGCAGCACATCGGCTGGCTCCAAACCATGTAAGCTCTTAACCACTCATATACTAAGACGGTTTCCTTACTAAGGCGGGGTCTCCATCGCTACCCTCTTCTCCGTAAGGCTAGCATTTCTAGGTAATATGCTACCCACTCAGGCTCGTGCTTTTACCCTGTTAGAGTGGTAAAGCCTGGTTCGCTACCGCCTGCTAGCTCCTCGGCTTCAACGCTCTTGTCATTGTTTTGAGTTTTTATACAAGTTTACGTAGACTGCCATCATTTAATGGCTGTGTAGGAGAGCGAAGTGCTTTAAACCCTTCGGCACCTTATACCTTGGAGCTCGCTTCCGAGGAAGGTCATCTTATAATCCTCATTACTAGTTCTATGAGCCCTGCTAGAACTACACCAAGTACTATGTTTGGTATGAATCTACTGTAGAGTAATGCGTTGATTATAGCTTCTGACACCGTTACTCCTTTGTCTAGGAGCTCTTGATCTAGGCTTGATCCAAGGCTGTGGAATGCTGCAGCGCTGAAGATGAGTATGAGAGCTACAGCTATGGAGTTCAATACTCTTAGGTCTCCTTTAACTGCTTCTCTTACAACGTTACCGAGTAGGATGTATAGTGTAGCCCCTATAAGCCCTAGGGGTATTCCTAAGCCTAGTAAGGTGACTAGAGCGTCTCCTAGCCCTACGGTCTTATAACTATAGTATGTTACTAGAACCCCTCCTACTGATAATACTACTAGTAGTGTTAGAGATGCTAATCTAATGTGAGCCATCTCCCTCAAGTCCTCCCACATCCTACTTGCAAACCCAGCTACACGATCTTCTAGGTTAAACCCTTTAACCACCATGATAAACCCTAGGAGGAGGAGGGCTATTTTAACAGCGATGGATATGAGGTTTAATAGGAGGAGGAGGGCTGTCACAGACAGGATAAACCCTGGGATTCCGAGAACATATCTAGAGTATCTTGGATCCTCTAGTGCTTTCCTAATATACCTTAGTAGTAGTGCATAGCTCGTCTCAACCCCCGCGTGCTGCTCAACTATAACCCTCTTAACGGCTGCTACGGGGGCTACATCGCCTAGGACTTCCGCTACCATAATCTCGTCGAGGCCGTCCCCTACAATGTAAAGCTCTACCGGGACATCATAGCTTTTAACAACCTCCCTAACCCTCTCCTTAACCCTGACCTGGGCTTCGACAATATCCCTCCTATCACCGCCAACAATAACTATGTCAACATCCCTACCCCTAGACTTAAGCTTCCTATAGAGGCTAAGGCCTGTGAAGATAGCGTTTAAATCTGCGTCCTCAGGCCTCTCCTGAGAGTATGTGAGAGCAGCTTTTAAAACATCATCCTCGCCTCTCACAATACTAACGCCTAGAACCTCTGATATGTCGTTATCAATATCCACAATCACAACTAGGGGTTTGGGTGGATTTAACAAGTGTAACACCTTACCCTAGTATAGGTTATTTAGCTATTAAACCTTAAAATAGTTGATACTAGGAGGGCGGTGTATGAGTTTATTTAGGAGCTCCCGTTACGACCCCTCTCCAGCTTTTTCCTGGAACTTTAGAGTGTTTATTATGGTTGTTGCTAAATGCTCTGGTTTCGTATACCACTTATCATAGGTGTATTTTTTACCGCGGTAAGAGAGCTCCACGTAATCCCTGGTATCTCTTACTGACATGATTACATCGCCTCCCCTCAATAAATTAATCGAATCTCTCCCAGTCGACGCTACCCTTAAACCATACCTGGCTACCTCAGCCTCTATAATCTCCTTCAACTTACTGAGATATTCACTCATACCAAACACCTAAGACCTTCTAGTTTGAGTAAAGCCTTTAATTTGTTAATGAAAGGTTTCTCTGAGCTTAGACTGGTAGATTGATAAGATTTAAATATAAGCTTCACTACAAAATCTACCGGTGCTGGCCATGGTTCGAGTTGAGGATATAAGGGTTTTCACCGTAGTTGGTGCCGGCACTATGGGTCACGGTATTGCCGAGCTTGCGGCCATAGCCGGGTTTAAGGTCTACATCGCTGATGTAAACATGGACATATTAAGGGGTGCCCTAGATAGGATTAGGTGGAGTCTTAGCAAGCTTTCTGAGAGGGGCGTTCTCAGAGAGCCTGTTGACACCGTTATATCCAGGATTACACCTGTTATAAGCGTTAACCCTGATGGTAGCTGGTCCCAGGATCTAGCTTCAGTGTTAACCCAGAGTCAGTTTATGGTTGAAGCTATACCTGAGAAGCTTGAGTTGAAACAGTCCCTCTTCGAGTTTGCTGATAGGTATGCACCTCAGGACGCTATTCTAGCTACTAATACTAGTAGCTTGCCTATAACGGAGATAGCTAAGCCTACTAGGAGGCCTGAAAGGGTTGTTGGTATGCACTTCTTCAACCCACCGGTGCTCATGCCCCTAGTGGAGGTTATAAGAGGGGCTAGTACGAGCGATGAGGTTGTTAGGGTTACAGTAGAGGTTTCAAGAAGATTTGGTAAGACCCCAGTGGTTGTTAATAAAGATGTGCCGGGCTTCATCGTCAACAGGATTCTAGGCAGGCTTATGAATACAGCTTGTTACATGGTGGAGAGAGGTCTGGCTACCGTAGAGGACGTTGATGCTACGGTATTCTACACCCTAGGCTTCCCAATGGGCGTGTTCGAGCTAGCTGATTACAGTGGGATAGACGTTTTCTATCTCGTCTCAACAGCTATGGCTGAGAGGGGTGTTAAGGGGATCCCTTGTAGGTTGTTCGAGGAGAAGTATAGGAGTGGGAGGTATGGAGTTAAGAGTGGTGAAGGGTTCTACAAGTACCCTGAGCCAGGTAAGTTTGTTAAACCAGCCCATAGGAGGGAGCTAGCTGGTAAGGCTGACCCAGCTCTACTCCTATCCCTAGCCGTCAATGAGGCTGCATACCTGCTGAGAGAGGGTATAGCGTCTAAAGAGGATATTGAGACTGCGGTTAAACTTGGCCTAGGGTGGCCTAAGGGTGTGTTCGAGTTCGCTGACGAGCTAGGTATTGACAGGATTGTTGAGAGCATAAGGAGGGTGAAAGGTGAAACAGGACTGGAGTTCCTAGAGCCAGACCCTCTACTCGTGAAGATGGTGGGGGAGGGTAAGCTTGGTAGAAAGAGTGGTGAAGGGTTCTACAAGTACGCTGTTATAGAGGAGGCTGTCAAAGAGACTATTATTGTGAGGAAGGAGAAGCCCATAGCATGGATAGTGCTTAACAGACCTGAAAGGCTTAACGCCATAAATCCTAAGATGATTGAGGAGATTGGTAGAGCTCTAGACGATCTCGAAGAGGACCCGGATGTGAGAGTTATAGTTTTTAAAGGTAATGGTAGAGCGTTCTGCGCCGGAGCTGATGTAACGGCTTTCGCTGGAATTAACCCTCTGTTAGCTATGAAAGCTTCAAGGAAATTCCAAGAGTTAACCTTGAAGATACAGTTTTACACCAAACCCACGATAGCCGCTATACACGGCTACGCCCTAGGCGGCGGTCTAGAGCTAGCCCTAAGCACTGATTTCAGAATAGCCTCAGAAGACGCTATGCTAGGACAGCCAGAAATAAACCTCGGCTTCATACCAGGCGCTGGAGCTACACAGAGACTCGCCAGGATAGTTGGACCTGCTAAAGCTAAAGAGTTCATCATGACAGGTGATTTCATACCAGCAGTTGAAGCCCATAAAATGGGCCTTATAAGCAAGGTAGTTAAACCAGGAGCCCTAGATGAGGAAGCTAGAAACCTAGCGTTAAAGCTAGCAGAGAAACCACCGTTAGCGCTGATGGCAGCAAAAATAGCGGTAGACATGGGGCTAGAAGCCGGCCTATGGTCCGGGCTGGCAGTAGAATCACAGCTCTTTGGAATACTGTTCTCAACAGAAGATGTGATAGAAGGTGTAACAGCGTTCATAGAAAAGAGAAGGCCGAAATTCAAAGGTAAATAACAAGGCTTAACCAAATAACCCCCCACTCCACCATCTTTAAACACCCAATCCTACCGGAACGTCATTCTCATGTTATAACTCTACACCACACTCCATCCTAACAACACTTAGATCAACCGAACCCTTCTAGATAGCTTTCCCCGCTAACATTACTTGATGGTATTCTGTTAATAGGGTTGGATATAAGCGTGGGTTCACCGGCTTCGCTCGAGTCTCACGGGCCTCCATCGAGCCATAACGCCACCTAACCTCTATACGCGAAGCGATGCACTCTCGCAACGTAACAGCGCCCTAGCGTAAGCGGTGCTAGGGTTGAAAAGCTCATCGCCACCCCAGCTAGTAGGGGGTTCGAACCTAGTAAAGGTTCTATCTGACAGGGTTGCGAACATAGAACTTAGAGGCTTATGAAACTCCTTACCAAACTAAAGGACCTAATGAAAGTTTTAAGAAGTTCATAGATAAACTTAAGCCAGCTTTAACTCTAATGAGGCTGTATAAAGTATCTAGTTTACCTTTACGAGGAGATAGGTTATTATGACCCTATAGATAAATCTAGGTACCTCTAGGGTTACGATCTTAACTCCACGGGGCTTGTCTACTGTTATTGTATTTTGGGTATTTGTGGTCTCTACTAGATTGTGGTGAGCACGGCTGTTACTCTCATGTTATGGACTTGGTTTTAGAGAGCCCTCTAGGATTGAAAGTGTTTTACAGTTCACGCATAGCCTTGTATGCCTTTGTGCTATATCACCTGTTATTCCCAACTTCTTCTCCACAGATGCTATTAGAGCTTCGGGCCCTAGCGGGGCTCCGCATTTCACGCATCTCGCTATAGGCGACTCTGCTAGTGTTCTCTCTAGCACTCCTCTCTCGAAAGCCCATTTAACCTTTATTGCTCCCTCTGGGCATGTTATCTCACACTCTCTGCACCCTATACACTCGTTAACCTTCAACGTGAGTTTTACTGTCTCCTCTTCGAGTACTGTTAGAGCGTTCGTAGGGCATGTTCTAGTACATGCACCGCATAGCGTGCATAGGCTTTCATCGACTTCTAGGTGTCCAGCTCCGGGGAAGTTTAGGGTTGCCCTCTCCTTAACCCTTTCCAGGACTTTTAGCGCGTAGCCCCTTGCTGTTATATCCGCTTCTCCCACATTGAATAGAGGTTCCTCTCTAATCTTAGCCTTTAACTCCTCCAAGCTCCTAGCTATCCTGATAACGCCTAGTCCTGCAAGCTCTGCCAGAACACCCTCTAGGCTAACCCCTCTTTTATCGTAGATAACTGGTGTGAAACCATGATAGGATAGTTTGAGTAGAGCTAGGGGTGTGATCTCTGCTAGAGACCATACTGGGATTACAATTGTGGGTTGCACCCCGCCGTCCACCAGCTCCATGGATAGATCTTGTAGAGCTTCATACTCTACTATCACAACGTTCAACGACTCCCCCACAGACTCTCTAATAGCCGCTATGAATGCTTCAACAGCCTTAGGGGTCAACTGGGGGGAGTGTATGGCTTCAACAGGGCATATGCTAAAGCAGAGCCCGCAGAGAGCGCACTTGTCATAGTCAACTGTGGGAGGTTTACCTGATAGGGCTTTAACAGGGCACACGTTAACACACATGGTGCAGCCCCTCAAGCTAGAGCAAGGACCCTCATCGACTACAGGTCTCACAAGGAACTCTAAAGTTGCAATAGGGCCGGCCCTCAAGAGATCCCTCCTACTAATAATCTTACCAAGGCTAAGCCTAACAGGAGCCCTGGAGACATCGGAAAACCTAAGCCTAAGAAGCCTAGCGTAGACCAAAGCATTCAAGCCAGCAACACCACCCAAAAGACCCCCCTCAACACCGGCGTCAACAAAATCAAAGTAGAGCTCGTTCAAACCCTTAGACCTAGCAACCCTAAGAAGATCACCAACCCTACCCCAAACACCATCAAAAACAAAAACAACAGGCTTACCATCATCAAGAGAGGAGAGAACCCTAAAACCCTCATCAACACCAGAAACCCTAACAAGAGACCAAGGCCCAGCAAGATCCCTATCACTAACAACTAAACCCAAAGACCCAGCCAAAAAGCAACCCCAAGATAGAGGTGGATCTAGAAACTTAAAAGTAGAGAGTCACGGGTTGTAATTACTCACGTGACTTCCAAACCTAAGTTAAACCTTCACACGCTAATTCTTTAAACTTCAATGTTTACATTTGAAAATATTTCAGTTTTTATTTTGCAAACTGAAAAAGACAAAGTACTACCCTGTACCTTCATGTTTAAAAAATTATTTCAACGCTGAGCTGTATACGGGTAGCCTAAGCTATGCTCCTAGAACCCAGCCTTTAGCTAAGGGGAAAACCTTTAAACCTCGAACCCACAAGTAGCACACAGTGAAACTAATCCCTGACTGGCTAGGGATCCCTATATACTTTTCGGTTGATGTAGCGAAGACCAGAACTCAACCGTTGCTAGGTGTTCCAACTGGACACTACATCAAAATCCCTAGCAGGCCTAGGGACGATCTAGGGTAAAGCTTAAATACCCCCTCACCTAACTAGGACCATGGGGGGCCTACAGCGGAGAAAATAGGGGGTGCAACAATAGAAAACGAAATAGAAACCAGCGATTACAAGGTGATAAGCCAGGACAAGGCCTCCCATAGTGCAGAATCCATTACATGGAGTTGAAAG
>JAJHQN010000032.1 GCA_020833325.1 Desulfurococcaceae archaeon
CACCTTCACCACCCTCTTTACCACCCCAGGCTAGAGCTCTAGCCTCTTCATCGCTTAGAGAGGCGTACCTCCTAGCATGCCTGTGAAGTGTTCTAAGCTCCTCTTCACTAGCATAATCTAGGGGGATTCCCTTTCTATCATTAGACTCCCATATGTTTATTAGCTTATCGAGTATGCTTGAAACCTCTAAGTTTGAGTAGAAAGCTGCTTTAACCCATGGACTTCTATTTTCATCGATGAGCCTTATGATATCTCTTTTAATCTCCTCACTCACTTCTTACACCGTCAACTCTACTCCTCTTCAAAGTTAATATGCTAATGTTCTAAGTCCTATACATGGAGCTTAGGTTTAACTTTATATTCTCGTTTAAAAGCTCCGGATTACCGGTTTAATATGGTGTTTAATATGGTAACGTTTAGTAGGTATGAGTTACCCCCTCTCCCATACAGCTATAATGCTTTGGAGCCTTTCATAATAGAGGAGATCATGAGGTTACATCATACAAAGCATCATAATGCCTATGTTGTTGGCGCTAACGCTGCCCTTGATAAGATAGAGAAGCATTTGAGAGGAGAGCTTCCAGGGTTAGATGTAAGGGCTGTTCTAAGAGATTTCTCCTTCAACTACGGTGGGCATATAATGCACTCCATATTCTGGCCTAACATGGCCCCGGCTGGAAAGGGTGGTGGTAAACCTGGAGGTAGGCTGGGAGATTTTATAAACAAGTTCTTCGGCTCCTTTGAGGCGTTTAAGAGCCTCTTCGGCCAAGCTGCTAAGACAGTTGAAGGTGTTGGGTGGGCTGTGTTAGGCTACGACCCCATAACCGGTGATCTAAGGATACTCCAAGTTGAGAAACACAATCTACTAATGACAGCAGGCATAGTACCACTCTTAGTTATAGATGTGTGGGAGCACGCCTACTACCTCCAGTACAAGAATGATAGAGCTAGCTATGTTGATAACTGGTGGAATGTAGTAAACTGGGACGATGTAGATGCGAGGTTAGAGAAGGCATTGAATCTTGCAAAACCCCTAATATACCCATCCCTACCACTTCCCTAAAGTCTGGCTAAAGCATATCCAGGATCATCCACTCTTTTCCAGGTGTTTCTATACATATCCATACATAGCTATAGATATATAAAGTTATTTTTAAACGCTTGAGAATATGTGATCTTACGGGTTTCCCGGTTTGGGCACCACATCTAAGTTTGACGTTGTAATTGTAGGTGCAGGGCCTGCTGGTTGTAGCTCCGCTTATCTCCTAGCTAGGGCTGGTCTTAGAGTTTTACTTGTGGAAAGGGGTAGGAGTGCTGGTAGTAAGTTACTTTGGGGTGGTAAGGCTTACGCTCAACCTATTAGGGAGGTTTGGCCTGAGCTTGATAAGGAAGCTCCTATCCATAGATGGGTTACCAGGGAGAGGTTTAGCTTTGTTTGGGGTGATAGAATTTTAACTGTAGAGTATAAGCTTGGTAGGAGTGTTGCTTTCACATCATACTTACCGGAGCTAGTATCATGGATGGCTAGGAAGGCTGAGAGTGCCGGAGCTTTACTAGTGGAAGATGTTAGAGTAGATGAGATAGTCGTGAAGGACGGCAGGGTTGTAGGTGTTAGAAGCGGTGATGACGTAGTTAGAGCTGATGTTGTCATAGATGCTGAGGGTGTTAATAGAATGCTCCTAGAGAAACTAGGTTTAGCTGAAAAACTTGACGTAAATAGCGGTGTAGCCCTCGGTGTTAAGGAGACCTTAAGCTTGGACTCTAAGTTGATAGAGGAGAGGTTTAACCTGGATAAAGGCGAGGGTCTATCGTGGCTCGTAGCAGGCGATATTACAAGGGGGTTGCCAGGAGGGGGTTTCATATACACTATGAGAGACTCCATAAGCATAGGGCTCGTCATACCAATAGGCCCTGCAGCCAAGGCCGCTGAGGAGGGCATCCTAAAGGAGCATGTATCAAGCTTGGTTGAGTCATTTAGGCTACATCCTTACTTTAACAGGTTGTGGAGGGAAGCAGATGTTATAGAGTATGGTGGGAGAATGACGATAGAGGGGGGGCTAAGCATGATGCCTAGGAGGCTCTATGCACCAGGGCTCCTCGTGGTAGGTGATGCTGCTGGGTTCCTCGTAAACACTGGGTATACGATTAGAGGTGTTGATACTGCAGTGTATAGTGGAAAGCTAGCAGCTGAGACTGTGATAGAAGCTCTTAGCAGAGGAGGGTTTACAGAGGATAATCTGAAGGCCTACGAGGATAAGGTTAGGAGAAGTTACATTTATAGAGAGCTTAGAAACCATAGTGGTGTTGAGGATATCATGAAAGACCCCTTCTACTTCACAAAACTACCGCAAGTGGTGGTGGGAGCTGCAGGTAGGCTTTTTGAGGCAGACTATGAGGAGCCTACGTTAATTAGAAGTGTTGTGGAGGCCTCTAGGGATGCTGGTATAAGTCTTGTAAGAGCGTTCTTTAAGCTAGCTAGGGTGGTGAGGAGGCTTTGAGCTCTACGGGTGTTAAGCTTAAGAGGTTGAAACTTGGGGATCTCCTACAAAGGGATGTATGGGATGTCGATGAAGCCAGGCATATAGAGGTTCTTGATCAGAGAGGTTTACCTATTAAAGCGCTACTACTACTATGCCCTATGGGCTGCTACACAATGGCTGGAGAAAGGCTTTTAATGAGCTATGAGGGTTGCGTTGAATGCGCTACCTGTAGGGTTCTAAGTAACCCTCATCAGATCAGATGGGAGTATCCTAGGAGTGGGAGAGGTATACAGTATAGGTTCACGTAGGGAGGTGGTAAGGGTGAGGGTTGTTGTCGGCATAAAATGGGTCCCAAACACACAGGCCGTTAGATTTGACCCGGAGACCGGGACTTTGATTAGACGAGGTGTACCATCAATCGTTAACCCTCACGACCTACCTGCAGTGGAGCTCTCCTTGCGATTGAGGGATGAGGTGGGCGGTGAGGTTATAGCTATTGCCATGGCCCCGCCCCCGGCCTCTAAGGGTTTGGAGTTTGTCCTAGGTATGGGTGTTGATAGGGCTATATTGATAACAGATAGGGTTTACGCCGGGGCTGATACACTAGCTACAAGCTATGTGCTAGCCAGGGCTATTCAGAAGATTAACGCTGAGATTGGCGATGTGGACTTGGTGGTATTCGGACAGGAGACCATAGACTCTAGTACAGCCCATATCCCAGCACAGGTGGCTAGCTGGCTTGAGCTACCATACATCTACTACGTTAAAGAGGCTACTGTGGTAGGTAATGGTAGGGTGAGGGTTGTAAGAGAGCTTGAAAACTACTTGGAGGAGTACGAGCTAGAGCTCCCAGCAGTCCTAGGGGTTGCTATTAGAGCTTTAAAACCCAGACCCGTAAGTCTCTCTATGAAGCTTAGAACCAAGTTCGAGAAGAGGCTTATAACATGGACTAATAACGATTTAAAGTTAGATCCTAGATGCACGGGGCTTAAGGGATCCCCAACTATTGTAGCTAAGACTATTGATATGCCAGAGGTTCCTAGGAGAAGGGAGGTTTTCAAAGCTAGAGATGCTAGGGAGGCTGCTAAGTGGATTGTAGCTAAGATGTTAGCAGATGAGAAGACTAGAGAGCTATTATATAGAAGCCTCTGGGGTGGTAGGGGATGAGCTCTAAGATTGAATGCGATAAGTTGTGCCCTGAGTGGCCTTGCGAGCAACCTGAAGAGTTTAGAAATGTGTGGGTTATCGTAGAAGCTGAGGAGGGGAGGTTAAGTGAGCCTAGCTTACAGATGCTAACACCTGGAAGAAAGATCTCGGATAAGCTTGGAGAGAAGCTTGTGGGGGTTCTAGTAGGCTACGGTGTATCCCATTTAGCTGAGGAGGTTATAAAGTATGGGGCTGACGAGGTTATAGTTGTTGATAGTGAAGCTTTCAAAACATACTATCCCCGAGTCTACGCCTTAGCGGTAGTTGAGCTAGCTAGGAGGTACAAACCATCCGTTATCTTCATAGCCGGGACTAAGAGGGGGAGAGAGTTTGCCCCATACGTAGCTAACACCCTTAGAGCGGGGATAACGGCTGATTGCACGGATTTTGACGTCGACGTTAATTCGAGGGATGTCCTACTCATAAGGCCGCCTTTTGCAGCAATACTCCTAGCCTTTATAAAGACACCTTTTAGAAGACCCCAAATTGGGACGGCCAGGCCTAACGTATTCCCAGTACCCGTTAGGGATGAGAGTAGGAGAGGGGAGGTTATATTCGAGAAGGTGAAAGTTGCAACAGAGAATAAGATGAGGCTGGTTTCGAGGAAGGAGATAGCGAGGATGGAGGTTAGTGTAGAAAAGGCGGAGGTCATAGTATCTGGTGGTAAGGGGGTGGGGGGCCCCGAAGGCTTCAAGATACTTGAGAGGTTAGCGGAGCTCCTAGGAGGAACAGTAGGCGGGTCTAGGAAAGCAGTTGATGCAGGGTGGATTAGCGAGGATAGACAGGTCGGCCAGACAGGTAAATCAGTAAAACCCATACTCTACATAGCCGTTGGTATCAGCGGGGCCGCACAACACATGATAGGGGTTAGAGAGGCCATAAGAGTTATAGCTGTAAACATAGACCCCGAAGCACCGATATTCAACCAAGCAGACTACAGTGTTATAGGCGACTACAGAGAGGTAATACCAGCACTAATAGAGGAGCTCGAAATACTAAAAGCCAGAGGCCCCGATGCCGCCAAAGAGTACATGGAATGGCTTAAGACCCTAGAGACTTAAACCAAGAGGTCTTCAATGAGGGTTTATGAAGAGGGTTACATTGAACCCCCTAGCATGCATACTTCCTTAGTAGAACTGACGAGTACCTTCAATGAGAGCTAACAGCACACTTAACGGTATACCATAGGTGTGCGCGCTAAGCTTCCGCTTTACATGATAGGAATGGCGAAGGGTTGGAGGTTGGAATGCCGGTGGGCGATAGCTAGGTTGAGCCCCCAACCCCAAAAGAGCCCCCAGGCCGGTTTGCTGATGGGAGGCTAGCTCCCGGTAGACTGGGCTGGCTTTGAGCCTATGGTTCTCAGGCGTCGTAGAGCTAAGCTCCGCGACCACCGAGATCTCCTGGAGGGTAAAGGATTACGTGTGGTAATGTAGAGGAGAGGTGTGGGAGGACCAGCATTTATCTCGGAACCTTATAGCTAGATGTTTAAACCCAAAAATTAAACCTTCCACTTCTAGATTCTAATCAGAGAGTAGGATTACACGATAGGCCAACGGGATTTTTAGTTATAGGGGGCTTAAGTATGAGTTTAGAGGGGAGGTTAAAGAATGAGGATTCAGGGTACTCTGGTTTAGGTTTAAAACAGATTGGTTATTTTTACAGGAGGCCTGTGTTTAGGGTTGAGGATCCTATTCCGTTGATTGGCCATATTGCTTTTGGTGTTATAGATAGGGGTACTAATGTTCTTCAGGTTAGACCTACTACTCTTTGCCAACATTCATGTATATTCTGTAGCGTTGATGCAGGGCCTAGGAGTGTTACGAGGCAGTCTGAGTTCCTAGTTGAGGCTAGGTGGCTTGTTAGATGGTCTGTTGACATCGCTAGGTTTAAGGGGGGAGGTGTTGAGGTTTTATTGAATGGTGTTGGAGAGCCTCTAAGCCATCCGGAGATCCTTAATGTAATAAGGCTCTTGAAGGAGAGCGGGTATGTTAATAGGGTTGCCTTGGAGACTCATGGTGGTTTTCTATCTAAGAGGTTTGCTGTGGAGCTTGAGAAGGCCGGTCTTGATAGGATTAATCTTAGTGTTGATACTACAAACCAGTTACTGGCTAGGGAGCTAGTAGGGGTTAAGTGGTATGATGTAACAAGGGTTCTTGAGGTGGCAGCGTGGATTCTCGATAATACGAGGATAGATGTAATCTTAACCCCAGTCGTTATACCGGGGGTTAACGAGAGTGATATGAAGGCCTTGATAGAATGGGCTAAGAGTCATAGAGCGGGGGTTAAGAGTGGGTGGCCTAGTGGGGTTTTGATCCAAAAATATGAGGTTCACGAGTATGGTAGGAAGCTACGCGGAGTGCAGGAGTGGACTTGGAGTAGGTTCTATAAGTGGCTTAGGGATCTTGAGAGAAGCACTGGTTATAGGTTGATTGTAGAGCCCTGGGAGGTAGGCTTCGAAAGGAGGCCTAGTTTAGATAAGCCTTACACTGTTGGGAGTAAGGTTAGAGTTCTCATAGCCGGTCCTGGGTGGCATTGGGGCGAGTTTCTAGGTGTTGATCTAAGACACGAGAGGGTCATAGCTGTTATGACTGAGAAAGAGTTGAAACCCGGTCAATCTATCACTGTAACCGTAGTTAGAGATAGGGATAACATATTTGTTGCTAGAGCCTAGATGGAAGGTCAGACAGTTGCCTAACAAACACTCCAATGCTAGTCTAAAAGTTTAAATACTAGCTCCTCTAGTAGAGTGTTAGGTGCGCTAAGTTGGTATTGACGCCTGAGAGGGGTGCTGGTGTACACGGATGGGGCGTCTACATACCTAGGTTTAGGATCTCAATGCAGGAGATCGCTAGGGAGTGGGGCTGGCCCGATCACCAATGGAGAGCTCTCGGCATGATAGAGAAGGCTGTAGCCGGGCCTGATGAGGATTCCACGACTATGGGTTTAGAGGCTTCGTTAAACGCCATAAGAAGGTCTGGAGTTAACCCTGCAGATATAGGGGCTGTTTTCTTTGGGACAGAGTCTAAACCTTATGCTGTAAAACCTAGTGCTACTGTAATAGCTGAGGCTGTAGGGGCAACCCCTCTAACCATGGCTAGTGATCTTGAATTCGCTTGTAGAGCTGCTAGTGAGGGGGTT
Organism: Desulfurococcaceae archaeon; assembly: GCA_020833325.1. Taxonomy (GTDB): domain Archaea; phylum Thermoproteota; class Thermoprotei_A; order Sulfolobales; family Acidilobaceae; genus DSZV01. Next base: position 6,825 of record JAJHQN010000032.1, read on the forward strand.
AAAGCATCTATAGGTCTGGTGGCCTCTGGCATGGTTAAATACGCTCTTGTTATTGGTAGTGATACAGCTCAAGCTAATCCCGGCGATGTCCTAGAGTTTACTGCTTCAAGTGGGGCTGCCGCCTTTGTAATAGGCCCCTCTAAGGGTTCCGCAGCTGTATTCGAGGGTAGTAGTACTTATGTAACAGATACACCTGACTTCTGGAGGCGTGAGGGCTCACGGTATCCTAGGCACGGTGAGGGGTTTACGGGGGAGCCAGCTTACTTCGCCCATATAATTGGCGCTGTGAGGGATCTAATGGAGAAGCTTGGATTGAAACCCTCTGACTTCAACTACGCTATATTCCACCAGCCTAATGGCAAGTTCCCTCTAAAGGTTGGGGAGATGCTTGGGTTTAAGCCTGATCAACTCAAATTAGGCCTAGTAACCCCGTTTATAGGCAACACGTACAATGGTAGTGCCTTAATAGGGCTAGCTAGGGTTCTAGACTACGCTAGGCCCGGAGAGAGGGTGCTGGTAGCACCTTTTGGGAGCGGGGCTGGGAGCGATGCTTACAGCCTTTTGGTTACCGATGTTGTAGAGGAGAGGCGTGATAAAGCGCCTACAGTAGACTATTACATCAACGATAAGATAGTAATCTCCTACTCCATCTACGCTAAGTACAGGGAGTTGATACATGTTATAAGAGAGTAGGTGGTGGGGTTGGTTTACATAACAGGCGTGGGGCTCGTTAACGTGGATAGACACTATGATAAGAGTGTTAGAAAGCTAGCCTTCGAAGCATCAGTAGCAGCCCTAGACTCTAGCATGGCTGAAAGCATTGACTTCATAGTTGTGGCTTCAAGCCTCTCCTACCTACAAGAACCACAGCTTGACTTAGCCTCCTACATAGCCTCATCAATGGGTCTTAGAGGTGTTAGAAGTATAGCTGTTGAATCCGGGGAAGCTTCAGGACTAGCGGCTGTAATGACTGCTAAGTCTTTGGTGGATAGCGGGTTAGCCTCACGGGTTCTCGTCGTAGGAGTTGATAAGCTATCAGATCACCCCTCATGGAGAGTCTACAGGAACCTCTCAATGCTATATGATAGTGAAAGTGATGCCTTCTACTCAATAGGGCTCGGTGGTGTTGCAGGGCTCCTAATGAGGCTCTACATGGACGTGTACAAGGTTGATAGGCAAACACTAGCCTACTGGCCAGCTTTAATGCATTCAAACGCTAAGGCAAACCCCTATGCTATGCTTAGATTTGCTATAACCCCTGAGAAGGTTCTTGAAGCTCCTCCAGTAGCCGAGCCTCTAACCCTACTAGACACATTCCCTCTAGGGGATGGAGCGGCAGCCATAGTAGTTGAAGGTAGAGCTGGAGGAGGAGCGATAGCAGAGATTGTAGCCGTTGAATCTTCAACGGGGTTCCAGAGTATAGCTTTAAGCGATGACCCATTGAAGATAGAGTCCCTTGAGACGGCCTATAGGAGGTTAGTTGAAAGGGTTGATGTTAAGGATGTGGACGTCGTGGAGTTACACGACTCATTTACAATAACTGGTATCCTGGAGTTGGAGACGTTAAGGTTAGCTGAGAGAGGTAAGGCTGCTGAGGCTGTAGCTCAAGGTAACTTTAGTATTGGAGGCGAAGGCCCTGTAGTTAACCCAAGTGGCGGGTTGAAAGCTAGGGGTCACCCTATAGGAGCTACGGGGGTGTACCAGGTGGCTGAGATAGCCTTACAGTTGTCCGGTGAGTTTCCAGGTTTGAGGGTTGAGGGGGCTCGTGGAGGGTTAGCGGTAGCTGTTAATGCTATGGGCTCTAGCTCCTATGTAGCCTACCTAAAAGCTGTAAGGTGATATGACGATGGATTGGTGGAGCCCAGCTAGAGTTTGGAGGTCTAGGGTGTACAGGTATAGGCTTATAGCTGGTAGATGTAAATCTTGCGGTAGAGCCCACTACCCACCTGCTAATGCATGCCCATACTGTGGTTCAAGGGGTTTGGATAACGTGGAGTTACCTAGGGTTGGTAGGATTCTAAGTTATAGTATCGTTTATACAACGCCCTTCGAAGATAAGGATAAGAGCCCCGTCATACTTGGTTTAATCGATTTAGGTGTTACTAGGTTGGTAGCGGAGATAGTCGATGTAAAACCTGAGGATGTAAAGATGGGTGATAGGGTTGAAGCTGTTTTCAGGCGAATCTCAGTCGATGGAGGCACAGGCTTAATAGTTTACGGTATTAAATTCAGGCCCGTGAGGATGGGATAGTATGGACGCGGGTAGGAGTGCTGCGGATATCGAAGAGGTCCTAGCTAGGCTTGAGAGAGGGGAGGTGAGTTTCAGTAAGCTTGAAGAGGTCCTTGGAAACGCTAACCTAGCTGTTTTAACCAGGAGGAGGTTTTTGGAGAGGAAGCTTGGAGTAAGCCTCTCAGGTATAGCTAGTACGATAATAGATTTTGAGGAGCTCTACGGTTACAATATAGAGAACGCTATAGGGGCTGTCCAGATACCCGTAGGCGTGGTAGGACCTCTAAAGGTTAACGGTGACTACGCTAAAGGCGAGTTCTACGTACCGCTAGCCACAACTGAGGGGGCTTTAGTTGCAAGTGTAAATAGGGGAGCTAAGGCTGTAACAGCTAGTGGTGGTGCTTACGTAAAGGTTTTAAAGGATGGTATGACTAGAGCCCCCCTCATATGGACCCCAAGTGTTATTGAAGCCTCCAAGTTCGTAGAGTGGGTTAAGGCTAACATGGAGGTTTTGAAGAGTAAGGTTAGCGAGGTTACTAGACACGGTAGTCTTCAAGACGTTCAACCATTCATAGTGGGTAACCTTGTATGGCTTAGGTTCATCTATAGAACGGGGGATGCCATGGGAATGAATATGGCTACGCTGGCTAGCGATAGGATATGCTCTTACATAGAGGAGCATTACGAGGGGGATGCTAGGTGTATATCGCTTAGCGGGAACATGTGCACGGATAAGAAGCCTGCTTTCATAAACAGGCTGCTTGGTAGAGGTAAGTATGTGGTATCAGAGGCTGTCATACCGCGTAGCGTTGCCGAGAGCGTTTTAAAGGCTAGAACCGATCTAATACACTACATAAACCAAGCTAAAAACCTCCTAGGTAGTAGTGTTGCTGGTAGCGTTAGTTTCAACGCCCACTACGCTAACGTAATAGCGGCTGTATTCATAGCAACAGGACAGGATGTAGCACAGGTAGTGGAGAGTAGCATGGGGTTCACGTGGACAGAGCTTAGAGGGGAAGACCTCTACATATCAGTAACCCTACCAAGCCTAGAGGTGGGGACTATTGGAGGGGGTACAAGGCTTAGAACACAGAGGGAGGCTTTATCCATAATAGGGGTGGCGGGTGGAGGAGACCCTCCTGGTGTGAACGCCTTAAAACTAGCTGAGATAGTGGCAGCCACAGTCTTAGCTGGAGAGTTAAACCTACTAGCAGCTCTCGCCTCAGGTCATCTTGCTAAAGCTCATGAGAAGCTGGGTAGAGGGAGAGCTAGGCAAGCTCGTTTAGAGCGTTAACATAAAACACTTAATAGGATCGTTTAAAACCTTAGGAGCTAGGTGGTATGTGGTTATCTCTGGAGGTAGGTGTGGGGTTGGAGGTGTTAGAGCACTACAATGTTTACCCTAGAATGGTTAAGGATATAACTGTGGGGCCTCCGAGGCTGACTAAGTATGAGAAGGCGAGGATTATAGGTGTTAGAGCGCTTCAACTAGCTCACGGAGCTCCACCTCTAGTCCCCCTGGAGGTTGTAGGGTCCAGTGATCCTGTGTTGATAGCTAAGTATGAGGTTGAAAACGGCATACTACCCCTATCAATCTTAAGGTATACGAGCTCTGGGGTTAGACAGAGCATTCCCCTTTCATTCTTAATCAAGGTGTCGAAGGAGGTATTAGGGAGAGTTGATTGAAATCTGTAGGTCTATTGTTTCACAGGAGTTCGAGATTCTACGTGTAGATGAGTATACGGGATCTAGGATAGATCTAACACTAGGACTGCCTAGAGGTAGGGGTTTGAGAGAGGCGCTTGAAACTCTATACCCTAAGCTTACAACCTACGGGTGCTACCCGCTCGTAAGGAGGAGCGAGAGAGGGCTTATACTACATCTATTCACTAGAATGGAGGCACCTAGCAGGCTACTCACTAATATAGCCTTAGCTCTAGCGACCTTGGTAACAGTGTTCCTCTCAGGCCTGGCACTATCATCGCCTGGAGACCGGGTTAGCGTGGACGGTTTTGCGTGGAGCCCGTTAGCATACCTCCTCGGACTCCTAGCTCCACTTATTGCTCACGAGCTAGGTCACTGGAGTGTTATGAGAGCCTACAAGACCCCAGCTAGCCTACCATACCTAATCCCAGCTCCACCATTACAGCTAGGCTTCCTTGGAACCTTCGGTGCGGTAATAAACCTCAAATGGCTCCCTCCAACTGCCAACTCACTAACACTCATGGCCATAATGGGGCCCCTGGTGGGCTATGTGGTAGCATTACCTCTAGCTATATACGGTCTAAGTAACTCGCTTGTAACAACAGAGATCCCCGAGGGGTCTATCACCCTACCCATGATCCCCGTATCGGTAATACTTCTAGCTATGGCTATAAGAGTTCCAGAAGGGCACATGATAATATTCAGTCCCCTAGCCTTCGCCTCCTACGTGGTCTTCTTCGTCACATTCCTTAACCTAGTCCCAATAGCTATGCTAGATGGAGGACACATTGTTAGAGGCGTTGCTGGAGCACGCGCCCACCTATTGGTGAGCAGGCTCTTCATCGCCACGTTAATAATCCTATCCATCCTATTCCCTCAACTCATCCTATTCGCCATCCTAGCCCTAATACTATACTTTATGACAGGTGGAAGGCATCCAGGCCCCTCTATGAGTATAGAGAGCACAGCCCACACTATAACAGCTTCCAGTATTATCTACGGAATCCTCCTAGTCTTAACAATCCCAATCCCCATCACATGAGCCCCCGCTCCCCGAGAGGCATTATTTAGTTCGACGTCGAAAGTTAGCTTTATAAGTACTGCTCCTCCCTCTCTCCAGCCACTTGCACAATGAGCCTCTAATAGACCCAGATTACCCAGAGAGGGGTAGATGTACCCCTGGCGAGCGGAGGCAAACTAACTCTCGTAGGGTGGCCTGGGCCTATTGAGGTAGTTGAGAGGCTGGGTGGTGGGGAGCTGAGAGTATAAAGGCGAGAATCTAACATCTACTGAGAAACGGTTCTGAGGTTTGCTTGAGAGAGTTTGTAGGATAGAGGCCGGCTACATCGTTATAATAGCTGAGAAGCCTAGGGCGGGAGAGAAGATAGCTAGAGCTCTAGGCTTTCCTAGGAAGTGTAGCCTTAATGGTATCCCATACTGGGTTCTAAGTGTTAATGGTAAGAATGTTGTTGTGGTTTCAAGTGCGGGGCATCTATTCCAGCCGCACACTAGCCTTCGAGGATTCCCTGTTTTCGAGTTTACGTGGAAGCCGATCTGGCTTGTGGATCCCAAGGCAGGCTATCTCAGGAAATTCTATGATGTTCTTAAACAGGTGGTTCCAAGGGCTTCAGAGTTCGTAAGCGCATGTGACTACGATATAGAGGGGAGCGTTATATGCTATAAGATAATCGAGGCCCTAGGAGATCCTAGGAAGGCTAGGCGTATGAAGTTCTCGACGTTAACACCACAGGATATTAGGAGCGCGTACTCTACGTTACAACCACTCGATAGGGACATGGTAGAGGCGGGGCTCGCTAGGCACGAGCTAGACTGGCTCTGGGGTATAAATGTGTCTAGGGCCCTCATGCACGCCCTTAAAACATACTCTGGTAAGAGGGTGACGCTTAGCGCTGGAAGGGTTCAAAGCCCCACTTTGGTAGAAGCTACTAGGAGATGGGAGGAGTTAAACCTGTACGCACCTAGACCCAGCATAAGCATATCCATAGATGTTAAAACCGGGAGGGGGGAGAGGTTTAAGGCGTACCCTTCAGGGTGGAGTCCAAGGGATAGAGTTGAGGCGGAGAGGTTAAGGGAAAAGCTTAGGAGGATAGGGGAGATTAGTGTTTCAAACATTGTTGAGAAGAGGGAGGTCTTAAACCCTCCTCCGGCCTTCAACCTAGGTGATCTCCAACACGAGGCTGCTAGGATATACAAGCTCTCCCCCATGAGGACGCAGAAGATAGCCGAGGATCTATACTTGGAGGCTCTCATAAGCTATCCTAGAACTAATAGCCAGAAGCTCCCCCCAACAATAGACTACGCTTCAATACTTAGAAGCCTGGAGGGCGTGAAGGAGTACTCCAGTGCTGTTAAAAGCCTACTAGAAGAGACTAGAGGGGCTCTGAGACCTGTGCAGGGTAAAGCTGACGACCCAGCACACCCAGCCATATACCCAACGGGCGAGAAGCCTAGAGGGCTTAGTGGAGAGCATTTCCAGGTATACGATCTCATAGTTAGAAGGTTTCTAGCAGCATTCTCGCGAGAGGCCGTTATGAACAAGGTTACAGTTACCCTTATCGACGTCGAAGGAAGGGTTTTCGAAGCCCAGGGGTTGACTATTGTTAGAGAAGGGTGGATGAAGTACTACCCATTTCTCAAGCCCTCTGAAAGCTTAATCCCAATGCTATCACGGGGTGAGAGCGTTAAGATAGAGGATGTGAATATCAGGGTTACGTGGAGTAAGCCGTCGACTAAGATCACCAAGGACTCGTTACTAAGATGGATGGAAAGTGTGGAGATTGGAACAGAGTCTACGAGGGCTAGGATCATAGAGACCCTATATAGAAGAGGGTATATAGCGCAGGAGGGGGGCTCTAGTAGGGTGACAGATCTAGGCTACACTGTAACACGTATAATACTAGACCTCTTCCCAGAGCTCTCCACACCGGAGCTCACAAGAGAGTTTGAGAGAAAACTCGAGGACATAAGATATGGTAGGAGGAGTAGAGAGGACGTAAAAGAGGAGGCTATAAGAGCTCTCGAAACACTACTATCAAGCTACAACAGGAGGCTAAAGGAGGTAGGCTATAAACTAGCGGTAGCTCTAAACATGAAACCCCCGGAGAGGCCGTGCAAAGTATGCAGAAGAGAGGCTACAATAACAGTAGGGGGTGTGGAGCTCTGCGAATACCATGGCAAAGCACTGGAGAAGCTAAGGGAAGCCATAGAATCTACGTCTAGAACACTAAACATTAGCAGACACGAGGCCATCACAATACTAGCCTCGAAAAAGAGAAGTACGGGTAGGTGGATTATAGAGGTTGCAAGAAAGGCTTTAGAAGACCCAAAATTGAAAGCAGTACTATCCCTATTATAGAAACCTAGTTACCTCAAAAGAAGTGGAAGCCCCCTAGCTATAGACAGCTCAAAGAGTACTAGTGCTATAAAACAGACGACTCCTCGACCTCACATGCTACTTCGAGTTTTCACGATTTAATGGCAGTATGATTTAAAAAGCCTTTGCCCGAGGTCTGCAGGGCCAAGAGATTTCGCAGGGTTGCAGTAAACGATGTAAAGATCTAGAGGCCGTTCTGAAGCTGTTTCAAGTTTTATATTGGTTTATAGAGGTTGATGTTAGAAAACCTCAAACCCCACCTTATAAAAAGCCCAGACATACAGAGATATAAGCCTCGATCAAAACACTATACAGAGACCTCCCCCGCTGGGGGGAAGAGAGGTTGTGCGAAGTTGTATGTTAAATCAAAGAAGTTGGTAGATGTGAGGGAGGGTTCACTAGTAATACTAAAACTTATAAAAGCATACTATGTGCCTGTAAGAGATCCTAGGGTCACAGATCTCATAACATGGTATATTGTAACACTACAGAAAGCCATAGACATAATATGGGGTAATATTAGATGGGAGCTTAGAAAACCAAAGCTTGTAAGAAGAAACGGCACACTACAAGTAATAATGGGCTTGAAACTACACAACCCAATAATACCCAAAGATGAAAGGTTCAAGAAGATGCTTAGGGACGAGCTTATGAAGGATAACCCATATGCAGCACACTGGGTAGATGCTATCATAAGAAAAGCATACTCAACCATAAAATCATGGAGGAAAAGGTATCTAAAGGGAAAAGCTAGAAAAGCTAAACCCAAGATTAAGAGGAGATTTGCAAAATGCAAAATAACACTAATAAAAATAGATTACAAGGAGAAGAGTATAAGGATAACAATGAAACCACATGAATACCTAGAAATAACATGGAGAGGAACATGGTTCGAAAAGAGAGTCGAAGGATGGCTAGTAGGAGAGGTTATACTAAAAGATGACAGGATAATAATACCATTCAAAAACTATAAGGTTATTAAGGTCATAGATGTTATTGGATGGGATAGTAATGAGCTAGAACTAACAGGATACACACCAAGAACAGGATTCATACACCTAGATCTAAGACCACTACAAAGCATGAAAATCGTATACGAGAAAAAGAAGAGAATAGCACAGAGTAAGGGTAAGAGGGATTTATACGAGAAATACGTTAGAAGAGAGAGGAACAGAGTAAGAGATTTCATTAACAAGCTTTCATCACAGCTGATAAGAACATTCCCAAACACACTACACATATTCGAGGATCTAGAGAAAGAGGATATGATAGATAAAGGTAGGGTTGGGAGGGAAAGGAGGAAGAGGAATGCTAGAACACCATGGAAAACAATACATAGAAAAATAGGAGAGAAAGCTCCGACAGCAAGAGTCCCAGCTAGAAACACAACAAGAACCTGCTCCCGATGCGGGTTTAAGGTTAGAGACCTGAGGGGGCAGGAATTCAAATGCCCGAGATGCGGGTTAAAGA
>JAJHQN010000103.1 GCA_020833325.1 Desulfurococcaceae archaeon
CCACACCTCGGGGAGGGCGGTCTTCGCTACATAGGGTCTCTGGGGTTTAAATTGTTTCGCTCTCCACGCATCACTATTAGATTTGTCAACCCATGTAGATCCACGTAGAACTTGGAGCACAGGTGGGGGCTTCAAAGGGTCTGAGCTAAGCTTTACTATTTAAACTCTAGCCCCTAAAACTAATATAGGGTACCGCCTTATAAGGTGTCAGGGGGTTGGTTAAACAGCTAGCCAGCTATGAGGATGTAGCGCTCAAGCTGATAAGGGAAAACGGAGGTTACATGTTACAGAAGGATTTATGGAAGAAGCTTAAGCTAGATAGTAGGGAGGGCTCAAGGCTGGTTGCAAGGCTCGTCAAGAGGGGTTTGATTAAGAGAGAGGAGGTTACAGTAAATGGGCGTAAAACATTCAAGCTAATCCTAGCTAAGAGCAATAACTCAGACGGGCTCCTAGTGAGAGTAAGCCTTAGAAGCATATTAAACATACCGTGCACAACATGCCCAATCATAGACCGGTGTGGGGTAGGCAACTTCTACGAGCCTAGCACATGTGCTCTCATGGATTCATGGGTGTCCAAGATAGCGTCCTCTAGGAAGCTGGCAGCCTCCACGCCCTAGACTCCTCATATTAACTCGAACAGCTCCCTCGGGCTAGCATCGGTTCTTATGGCTACTGGGTGGTAGTGGGTGGTTGTAGCTTTAAACCCTCTCGCTCTAAGCTCCTCCACCATCCTATGTCTTGGCGGGGTTTGTTTTCTAAGGGCTGAGGCTATCAAATCTAGTCTCTGGTACAACTCACCCTGTACTAGCGATTCCTCTCTGAGACTTAGAAGGAGCTTTCCTAGCTTTGGTTTTGTTCTTAGGTAACCGAATTTACCCTCCAGCTCCTCTAGACTCAACTCTACGAACTCCCTGTCTAGGGTTTCCCCGATCCATAAGGGTCCTATCTTAACCTCCTGGGCCCCTCTAAAGCTTTCCACTGTATCCTGTCTTATCGTGGTGTATTTCAACTCTGGGTAGTAGCTTGCATATCCTATCTTATCCCATAGCATTCTCTCAGCCTCCCTAGCGCTCCTACGGACTTGAGCCACTATCCTTACATAGTAGTCTATGTAGATCGAGATTAACGGTTTAACCCATCTATCGTGGGCTGCTGCAACCCTAGCTATGTAGCCTAAGAGCGTTCTAACAGCTATCTCCCTAGAGCAGGGTGTCTTAGTGAGTTGAACCCCATATCTCCTAAAAGCCTTAGACCTCTTGGAGCCCTCAAGTACAGCTGTATCGGTAGCAGTAACCATAAGTAGACCTCCATCCCCTAATGTGTTTAAAGCTGCTTCCATGAAGGGTGCCGGGGAGCCGTAGGGGTCTATGTCCACGGCTAGAACGGGAGTGTTAGCTGTTTTAAGATTGTATAGGAGGGTGTTAGCATCAACATTGAATATCCTGACCCTATCCCAGGCGTTGTTCAAAGCCACATTAGACTCTATTAGCTCGTAGGCAACCCTACTAATATCGGATGCGTAAACCCCTAAGACCCCGTCCACTTCGAGAGCATACCTTAAAGCTCTAACCCCCGTGGCGGCTAGAGGTTCAACCACGAATATAGGTTTACGAGGGGACAGCCTGTCCAGGTACACCTGTAATGCTAGCACAGCTAAATCCCTATTAAACTCCATCTTCGGATTATAAAATACCGGGAGCCATGCAGGTTCGAGACCGTGGGGTGCTAGAGCCTCACGGGGGTCGGGTATGTATACTAGGACCTTACCCTCATCCACCAGGGCAAGCCTCATTTGAAATCCTCCTAGCAATCTCTACAGCGGAGGCCAACAGCCTCCCTCTATTCTCTAATGTGACCTCAACAATAGACCCCCTGGTGGAGATCAACTTAAAAACCTCGGGATCTCTACCACTCAACCCTCTATGGACTACAGCTAGGTAAAGCTTCCCAGACTCTATACATCTTATGATGGAGCTCCTAAGCCTTGGAACAGCAAGCTCCATAGGCCCAATCTCGTCTATAGCTATAACATTGCTACCAGCTAAAGCCCTCTCAAGAGCTGGCACTCCAACCCTTAACACATCATCGACCACAACAACATACTTACCCACTCTAGGCCCCCTAAAATCCCCAACTCTAGCAAGCCACCCCCGAGCACCGGAGTCCAGGTCTACAATCATGAACCCAACCCTAACACCCCCCATTCTAACCTCTGGAGCGTACATACCGCCAACACTACAGCCAAGTTTCCTTAGCTCATCTACAACCTTCATGAAAACCGTGCTCTTACCAACCCCTGGGGCTCCTGTGATATAGAAACCCCAGCCTCCCATGGGAATCGCCTGGGTTCATGCGATCAATTTCCTCTCCGACCTTTATACTACATTAAACCCTAGATCTTAGCTGTTAAGGAGCTCCACAACCTCGTTTTTAGTGTAAGCCTCTATCCCCTCCCCCTCCAAGTCCTTCTTCACCACTCTATCATCTACCACCACGTAGTTCTCAGTGTTTAATATCCTAGCCAGCCTTCTAGAGTTCATTGATTTGAGTTTAAGGCCTTCAAAGCTCTCTCTCCCATGTCTAACGACTAGGAGTATCTTTTTATCAGCTCTTGAACCCACTATGTCTACTGTTGTCTTCTTAGCGTGAACCACTCTAAAATTCCTTTCCATAAGCCTTCTAGCTAGATCCTCCTCCTCTTTAGAGTCGAAGGCCACCTCTTCAACGCTATGCTTGCTTGTCTTAGGGCTCTCGAATATATCTACTGATGCAAGGATCTCCTCTCCCAGGAGCTCGACCAGCTTCTCAGCCTTATCTATGGTCGGCTCTATGTACCCCCTCTCGTACTCGTAAACAGTCCTCCTACTAACCCTAATCCTCTGAGCTAGCTCGCCTAAGCTTAACCCCTTCTCAACCCTCCTCCTCCTCATAGCCTCCTCGTCGATCTTAACCTTGAACATATCACCACTCTGGTATATGTAGACGTTAGCTTCACCCGCTAACACCCTCTCCAACGTGTTAACATTAACAGCCTTAACACCGCAAACCTCGTAGGCAACCTCATCTACAAACTCAAGCCCACCCGTATAGTTAGCAACTACCAGAGCCCCCGAACTCAGAGCTAACGCAACATCCCTAAGCTCCCGCACATCCTGCCTAGAAAGGTTTTCAACATCATCAGTAACCTTAAGTAAAACCAGCCTACCATCCCTAAGTCTAGTAGCAACATCAATACTACGTCTATGCAACCTCCTAGGATACTCTAGAACAACAAGGTCATCAACATACTTGTAGATAGATCCGATAACCTTATACAGGGCCTCAGACAAACCCCCCGAGCTCACCCACACACCCACCCCCACGGGAATCCTCAAACAGC
>JAJHQN010000033.1 GCA_020833325.1 Desulfurococcaceae archaeon
AGTATAGGGTGGGGTTTGAGGTTTTCCCAACACCAACCCCTATAAGTATAAAACTTGAAACAGATTCAGAACGGCTTTAAGTTTTAGACACTCTGGTATATGCTAAGAGCTCTCCCTCCGACTAAATAGGTGCACGTGAGCTAGGCTGACGGCTCCCCGCCTTGAAAGATGAGGCTTCCACTTGTGAGATTTAATGGATGGTGGAGGTAGGGGGTTTCCCCTCTAGATCTTAAGTTTCTCCGCCTCCCTTTCTATATCCTCTAGTGGTGGGATTTGAGCTATGCTAGGGGCTGTTACACTTATAACTACGGCGTGCTCGTCCGGTAGGTAGCTCCACTCATAGGCTAGGGTGATGTGTAACCCCGGTTTTACCCCGGGTTCTAGGTAGTAGTAGACTTCTAGGATTACACCTTTAGGGCTCCAGGCTAGGGATAGCTTATCTGCCTTATACCTGCAACCCTCCAGGGCCACCATCTCCACCTCTATGAGAGGTTCTAGGGGCTCGAAGTCTAGTGATTCAAGTTCATAGCACCCCCTGGCTTTAACGATGTCCAATAAGGTGTTTACAATGTTCCTCCAACTCTCGATACCATAGTAGACGAGTTCCTCTAACGTGCTCACAGCCCTCTTATCATCGCTCACGGCCAGATCCTTACCAAGACCTGCAATGTCATTAGAGTACTCCGCCAGGATATCGAGGAGAGCAAGAGTAACGTCTGAAACAGTAGTATTAAGGCTCTGAGCTAGCTTACTAACAGCCTCGTAGATCTTAGGGTCGACGTTAAGCCTTAACTCCACAAAACCCTTCCCGGGAGCTTCCCCTAACACACTAAAACACCAAGTGAGCTAGGAGGGTAGGGAGCCTTAATACATGTTACAACCAGAGGACCCACATCTAGGGGTGGGAGGAGGCTGTTTCGATGCTAACCATTAGTGAGTAAGAGATTTAGGGTTTATAGAATTCAATTGGGTACGGTGGCTTGGTTGGAAGTAGTGGTTGAAGCTGTCAATCTTGTGAAACGATTCGGTAGTGTAATGGCAGTTAACGGTGTATCGTTTAAGATAGAGAAGGGATCCATATACTCGCTCCTTGGGCCTAACGGGGCTGGTAAGACTACAACTATAAAGATGCTCAGCACACTACTCAAGCCCACTAGTGGTGATGCATACATAGCAGGCTTTAGTGTTGTAAGGGAGCCTCTTAAGGTTAGAAGGATCATAGGCCTTATGCCCCAGGATCTTACAGCCGATGATGAGATGACAGGTTGGGATAATGTTATGATTCAGGCTAGGCTATATGGGTATAAGGGTAGAGAGGCGGAGGAGAGGGTTAAGAGAGCCCTAGATACTGTGGGCTTACTCGATGTTGCTACGAGGAAGGTTTCAACATATAGCGGTGGGATGAGGAGGAGGCTTGAGGTGGCTATGAGCTTAGTGCACGACCCCGAGGTCTTATTCTTAGACGAGCCCACACTAGGTTTAGATGTTCAAACACGGAGGGTTCTATGGGATCTTATAAGAGGGTTTAGGAGGAGCGGTAAAACAGTACTCCTAACAACCCACTACATGGAGGAGGCGGAGGTTCTCTCAGATAGGGTTGCCATAATAGATGAGGGTAGGATCAAAGCCGAGGGCTCCCCGGAGGAGTTGAAGAGCAGGATTAGAGGTGATATGATAAGATTAGAGCTGTACACAGACATTGATGTTAAAGGTTTAGCCGAAGAGCTATCAAGATTAGGCTTAAGCTATAGAGTGGACTCGAATACGTTAACAATATCAACCTATAACGCTGGCGAGACGCTCCCACTAATCATAAACATGCTAGCAGGTAAACGGGTTAAATCAGTGAATATTGTTAAACCTAACCTCGAAGAGGTATTCCTTGAGATAACCGGGAAGAGGCTTAGGGAGGAGAGCTTCGATGTATTCAAATACAGGGTTTTAACCCAGAGGATTAGGTGATTAAGAGTGTTAGACGAGGTTTTGGTTTTACTTACACGTGAGATTAAGAAGTGGATTGGGAGGAAGCCTGTTCTACTAGTATCTCTGGTAACCCCGCTATTCTGGATATTATTGTTTGGGAAGAGCTTTAACATAACAAGTATAGTTGAAATTGACATACCAAGTTTAAACTTGCCCGTAGGCGTAGCTCAATCCATTGTAGAAGCTATCAGGGAAAGGATATACCAGATATTCGGAACCAGAGATTACTTTACATACATAGCATCAGGCATGTTAGTTGTATTCGCTCTATTCCAGGGGATGTTCTCTGGAGTTAGCGTGGTGTTCGATAAGAGACTTGGGTACATGACGAGGTTGATGGCCTCCCCTATAAGGAGGGAGAGTATATTTGTGGCTAAGGTGTTAGCCACGGTATTTAGGATAACGGTCCTGGCAACGGTACTACTCATGGTAGCTTTCATAGCAGGGTTTAAGTTCAAGGAGGGCTTAACTGTCTTCGACGCTATAGGAGCCTGGATAGTGTTAATAGCTATAGCTGTAGCCTTATCGAGCATATTCATGATGCTAGGCTTCATCACAGATAGTCATGAGCTCCTATTTAGCATAGGTAACCTCGTCAACCTACCTCTAATGTTCACATCTAGTGCTCTATTCCCAACTAGCCAGATGCCCGAGTGGCTTAGGGTTATAGCACACCTCAACCCGTTAACCTATGGAGCCGACCTTGTAAGATTCTTCCTTGTAGGTAAGCCTTTAGATAACGCTCTCCTCTATTTCACAGCTGTAGTCTTGGTGTCAACGCTGACTTTCATAGCCTGCATGCTCCTATCCGTTAGGGTTTTGGAGAGAAGCTAGGTTTTCATTAACGTTTTTAAGTTTTAGTTTTTAAACCCCTATTCCCTTGTTTATAGTGGCGGGGTGCTGGTTGTGTGCGGTATTATTGGTGTTTGCGCTTTAAACCGTAATATCACCCCAATGATATCCCTTGGTCTTAGGAGGCTTGAGTATAGGGGTTACGATAGTGTTGGCCTAGCGATAATATCGGGGGACGGCCTGGTTATTAGGAAGGCTAAGGGGGATGTTGACAGCTTTCTCTCAAGGTTTAAAGTTGAGGAGCTATCTGGGCTTACGGGTTTAGGTCATACTAGGTGGGCTACCCACGGACCCCCCTCTGATGTGAATGCTCACCCTCACACCGACTGTAGTGGTAGAATAGCTATCGTTCATAACGGTGTTATAAGGAACTGGAATAGCTTAAAGAGGGTTTTAGAACTTAGAGGTCATAGGATCGTTAGTGAGACCGATACGGAGCTAATAGCACATCTCATAGAGGATGAGACCCCTTTCTCCTCAAGTTTCTTCGAAGCCTTCGTTAGAGCTGTCTCCAGGCTTGAGGGTAGTTATGCCATTGCCGTTGTAAATGCAGACGAGCCGAATAGAGTGTACTTTGCTCGTATGAAGAGCCCTCTGGTTGTAGGTTTAGGAGATGGTTTCAACATTGTGGCGAGCGATATTCCAGCTCTACTCGATAGTACTAGGAGGATCCTACTCATAGAGGATGGGGAGTTGGGGTGGGTGACGCCCACGGAGGTTAAGCTCTTCAAGTTAACGGAGCTCGGCTTAGTGAGTGTTGAGGATAAGGATTTAGAGTTAAGGGTTAGAGTCGTAGAGTGGAGTGTTGAGGAGGCTTCTAAGCAGGGATACCCCTACTTCATGCTTAAGGAGATAGTAGAGCAACCTTATTCCATTAAGAGCACCTATGAAGGTAACGTGGAGGATCCAACTTTAAGGCTGGCCGCATCCCTTGTATGGAGCTCCAGGAACATTATAGTGACTGGGGCTGGTACAAGTTACCATGCAGGCCTAATATTCTCCTACTACCTATCCAGGATACCTAGGCGGATATCCCATAACATCATAGCGTCGGAGTACAAGCTAGTAGAGGAAGCTGTAGGTGAGGGTGACATTGTAATAGCTATAAGTCAGAGTGGTGAGACATACGATACACTTGAAGCAGTTAGAGCGTTCAAAGCCCGAGGAGCTAGGATAGTGGGTGTTACAAACGTTATAGGAAGCGCCCTCTCAAGGGAATCTGATATAGTGATTTACATGAGGGCCGGGCCTGAGATAGGCGTAGCGGCAACTAAGACGTACACATCCCAGATAATGTCCCTGACCCTCCTAACACTATTCACAGCTCTGGAAGGAGGTGTCCTAGACTACTCTGAGGTGAGGAGTAAACTGGAAAAGCTGTCAGGTGCACATGAGATCGTAGCTAGAGCTATAGAGAAATCCCTAAACCACGAGATAGACTTATCCCTAGAGTCTAAGAGCACCTACATACTAGGAAGAGGGCTAGGATCCCTAATAGCTAGGGAAGCCGCGCTCAAGATCAAGGAGATAGCGTATATACACGCAGAATCCTACCCAGCAGGGGAGAGTAAACATGGACCAATAGCTCTAGTAGAAAAAGGCTTCCCAGTATACTTCATAGCCACAAGCGATAGCCCAGAGATAGAAGGAAACGTGATGGAGATGAAAGCTAGAGGAGCACGAGTAGTCGTAGTTAAAACAGATAGCTGGAACCTAGACGTAGAACCCGAAGACACTGTTAAAATAATAGAAATGCCATTAGGCGAAAACGAAATCCTCCTAGAACCCTACCCCCTAATCCCCTACTTCCAAATACTAGCATATAAAATATCTGTAGCCAAAGGCCATAACCCTGATAAACCAAGAAACCTAGCTAAAACAGTAACAGTAGAGTAGAGCCGAACACCCAACCCTCCTAAAACCATAAAATCCCGTCAACCGCTTCTTCAGTAGATGGTGGTTACCCACCTTAAACTGATCCCAACGGTTAAACGAAGCCTAGACCACCCTACGAGATCACCCGCCCCCTAGTCACTCCGGAGGGTACATCAATTCCCCTCCAGCAACCAGGGCTTGAAACGCTCGTAGACCTTAAGATCTCGTTAGCCTCAGCAACTAAAGTAGTAGGAGATATTAAACCTAGCCTATACAACTTGTTACATCTCTAGTTTTAAGGCTTGAAGAGCACTAGCTCGCCAAGGTATATGTGAGGTACGAGTAATCATGAAGAGAAGCGAGGCAACCGCCCTAGCTATATTCCAACACTCACTGCATCCTTTTGAACTCCCTCACCCCTACAAACCCTACCTTACCAGAAGAGGATCCCAGGGGATACTGGAAACTAGTTGTGAGGAGGTCTTGTAGGGGCCTTAGAGCTTTGGCCCTACATCATCACTCAGAGTCCCCCTTATAGGGGGTGGTCGCTACATCGGCCCGTAATTTTAGGTTGTTTTTAAAAGTTTTATTAGTTTCTCTTCTTTCGTGCTAAGCTGGACGTTTATGTATCCTAGTAGTTCTAGGGTTAGTAGGATTTTGGATAGATCTAGTGGTGATAGCCTCGTACCATCCTTGGCTAACTTGCTTATTAAGGTTGGCTCATCTACTGTCTGCCTTCCATCTATTGTAAGCTCTTTTATGGCCTTTAACACCTTGTTAATGTTCGTATCATCACTCCAGACGCTCATAGCACACCACCAAGCTCGCTTAGACAACTGCCTTCTCTCAATCCAGACACCCTCCTCTTCCGACATGCCATTAGCATTGCTGAAGTAAAACCTCCACTCTGGGGAATCTCGCCTTTCACTAGGTAGAGATCAGCCTGCTTAGAGGACGATAGCAACTCCTAGGCACCACTTCCAGCCGTTATCTAGTTTGAGGCTTAAATCATTTCATTACCATCATCTTGAAAACGGGGAGCCCCCGCCATTTCAAGGGTGAGGGTGCCTCTGCTAGTGATTGTACTAGAATGTTATAGTTGGTGCTATAGCCTCCTTTCTCTCCTCTGCCTTTAGTTGCCTAGCTGTTTCAAGCCATCTCATGTAGAACTCTATCATATACCTTGTTACGCTAGGTCTAACCTTTCTTAGGGCTTCCTCTAGGTGCTTCCACTTGATCAGGGGGTTTGATATGTTCTCTCTCAAAGCCATCATCCCAGCTTCTCTTATCAATGCTGCTATGTCTGCTCCGGTGTAACCCTCTGTTACCTTGGCTAGCTCCACTAGGTCTACGTCATCGTCGAGAGGCATGCCTCTAGTGTGTATTCTTAGTATCTCAAGCCTCCCCCTCTCATCCGGGGGTGGGACGTATACGAGCTTCTCAAACCTACCTGGCCTTAGGAGGGCTGGGTCTAGCATATCAGGTCTATTAGTTGCAGCTATCACTACAACCCCTTGTAGCTCCCCTATTCCATCCATCTCGGTTAATAACTGGCTTACAATCCTCTCTCCAACCCTACTACTACCAATATCAGTTCCTCTAATGTAGGCTATAGCGTCGATCTCATCGAAGAACACTACAGCGGGGGCGTATTGCCTAGCTTTCCTGAATATCTCTCTAACAGCCTTCTCGCTCTCTCCAACCCATTTGCTTAGAATCTCTGGACCCCTAACAGCTATGAAGTTAGCTCCGCCCTCCGTAGCTACGGCTTTAGCAAGTAACGTTTTACCAGTACCTGGCGGGCCGAATAATAGCACGCCCTTTGGAGGCTTTATCCCAGCCTTAGCGAACACCTCCGGGTATTTGAGAGGCCACTCTACTATCTCCCTAAGCTCTTGTTTAATAGCATCAAGCCCGCCTATATCGCTCCACTTAACCTCCGGGACCTCCACGTATATCTCCCTAAGACCGCTAGGCGTTATCTCCCTGAACGCTGTTAGGAAATCCTCCATTTTAACAACCATCTTCTCTAAAACCTCAGCTGGTATCTTCTCCTGCTCTATATCTATCTCCGGTAAATACCTCCTAAGAGCGGCCATTGCAGCCTCTCTAGCTAGGGCTGCCAGGTCAGCTCCTGTATAACCCTTAGTCATCTCCGCTAACCTAGCAAGATCCACGTCATCGGCTAGGGGCATGTGCCTTGTATGTATCTGGAGTATCTCAAGCCTCCCCTGCTTATCCGGGAGTGGGACCTCAACCTCTCTATCAAACCTACCGGGCCTCCTAAGGGCCGGGTCTACAGCGTTAATCCTATTGGTAGCCCCAATCACTACAACCTGCCCCCTACTCTCAAGCCCGTCCATTAACGCTAAGAGCTGTGCTACAACCCTTCTCTCAACCTCCCCTACAACCTCATCCCTCTTAGGCGCTATAGCGTCAATCTCGTCAATGAAGATTATCGCTGGAGCGTTCTTCTTAGCCTCCTCGAATATCTCCCTAAGCCTCTGCTCGCTCTCACCATAGAATTTACTCATAATCTCGGGGCCGTTTATTGCAATGAAGTATGCATCACTCTCATTAGCTACAGCCTTAGCTAGTAAAGTCTTACCAGTACCCGGTGGGCCGTAGAGTAGTATACCCTTAGGAGGCTCTATACCAAGCCTCTTAAACAGTTCAGGATGCCTGAGAGGGAGCTCTACAAGCTCCCTAACCCTGGCTATCACGTGGCTTAAACCACCTATATCCTCGTAGGTAACCTTAGGCACTCTAACCTGGGATACAGGTCTGTCGAGCACATCTACTATAGTATTCTCACCTATAACCACGGCTCCGCGAGGCTTAACATCTATAACCTGTAACTGGACACCCTGCCCTATAACCTGTACTACAACAATATCGCCTTCCATAACCGGCATGCCAATAAGCCTCTTCTTAACATACTTCTTGAAGCCCTCATCAACACTCATGTAGACTAGAGGCGCTAGTTTAACCTTAACAGCAGGCTTAACAACAGCCTTCCTAATTACAACCCTATCACCTATGTTAACCCCAGCATTCTTCCTAAGAAGACCATCCATCCTAATAACATCTAAACCTGTATCCTCAGGAAGAGCAGGCCATACCATAGCAGCAGTCTTCCTTTTACCCTCAATCTCAATAATATCACCAGCCTCTAAACCAAGTTGCTTCATAACCTCGATATCAACCCTAACCCTCTTCCTCCCAGAATCCTTAGGCTTAGCCTCAGCAACCCTAAGAGAAACCTCCTTAACCTTACCCTCCTCTTCACTCAAACCCTAAACAACCCCAATTAACACTATAAGCGTAGACCCAGACTTAAAAACCTAAACTCAATACACCAACTTCCCTAACATACAAGAGCTGGGGTTCGGGCTTCATGAGGGTTTATGTTATTTAACAATGTACCCCCCATGAAAGCCCTTAGCTTCAAGTGGGGCTTACCACCACCACACCAGGGGTTTGAAGCGTTTTACCCTCATATAAAATTGCTAGATAATATCAACCCATGTAAGTCCAACTTGAAACAGTAGACAAGGGCTATTCATAGCTATTAGCGATAGCGCATCCGAATATTTTACATAACGATTTTAGTCTCAGGTATAACATCTACTATCGACTACTCTTTCTTTGTAAAAGTTATTTCAGTTATCTTACATGTATTTATGTGTACTTATAGGATCCCGCTTTAAGAATCACATTGGAGTGAGGTGAGCTGGTTGCTTAAATCCACACCTTGGGCTGTGGTATTAGGCCTCCTACTCCTCATACTAGTCGTTGGAGTCGGTGTTTACTACTTCTACAGTAGACCTGCTGTTGAGAAGCTTGTTATTGTTGTAAACCCCATGCCCAGGGATAGGGTTCAGGTTGAGGCTGTTGAGTTAGAGCGTTTTCTAGAGGAGAAGCTTGGAGTCGACGTTGAGCTATACTTCCCAACTAGTGTAGCAGCTATTGTTGAGGCTCTCAGATACGGTCATGCTCAAGTAGCTCTGGGCGTTGGCTCACTCCCATCTGCTCTAGCCCTCTCCGTAGCCGATGTTGATATGGTCTTGGTTGAGGTTAGAGAGGTTATAATCGACGGTAAAGCTACAAGTGCACCCTACTACTACTCTTACTGGATTGTCTTGAAAGACTCTCCCTATACAAGCTTAGACCAGCTTAGAGGCAGGAGGGCTTGCTTTCCCTCAGAGCTCTCAACCTCAGGTTATGTTTTCCCGATGTATAGGTTAGTGGAGCTAGGCTATGTTAAAAGCCCTGCTGACCCCAAACAGTTCTTCGGAGATGTTGTTTTTGCAGGAGGCTATGCACAATGCTGGGAAGCCCTTAAAAGGGGTCATGTGGATGTTACAATAATGGCTGGGGATGTCCCAGTAAGCTTATACTGAGAGGCCATGAATAATAGTAGGGTTCTAGATAAACAAGGGCCTATACCAGCACACACAGTTTTAATCTCCAAGAAGCTCCCCGAAGGGCTTAAAAAGAAGGTTGTAGAAGCCTTTAAAGAGCTTAACGCTAAACCCGATCTTATGAGGAAGTTCGTCTCAGCTATATTCGTTAGGTTTGAGGAGAGGAGCGTGGAGGAGCACCTAGAACCTCTTATGAGAGCCTTAGAGGTTACAGGTCTTAAAGATAGGTATCTGAAAGGTGGTTAACCCTTAAATTAGGATGCTCTTCTACCTAGAACATATTTCTATAGCAATATGTTAGGTGTGGAACATGTTCGTTTTACATGATTCATATATAGATATAATTATGGGATTTGAGGATAAACTTAAATAGGGGGTTCTCTAGTGAGCGATAGTGTTGCTGTTGAGATGAGGGATGTTGAGTTCAGCTATGGAAAGCTAAAGGTACTTAGCGGAGTGTCCCTTGAGGCTGGTTTCGGGGATAGAATTGCTATAATGGGTAGGAGCGGTAGTGGGAAGACTACTTTGCTTAAGATAATAGCGGGCCTGCTTAAACCGGAGAGAGGTGTTGTTAGGGTTTTAGGTCATAATCTAAGTAACGGTAGCTTTAAGGATGTTCAAGGTAGGATTGCCTATATACCCCAGAGCTCGGGGCTCGTGGAGGGGGGTTCAGCTCTTTACAATGTACTTCTAGCAAGAGCTCCTAGTAAGCCCACTAGGTTTCTACTAGGCTTTTGGGATAAGAGAGATGTTGAGGAGGCATTGGAGGCATTGAAGCTTGTGGGCCTTGAAGCTAAGGCTATGAGAAGGGTTGATAGGCTTAGTGGTGGTGAGAGGCAAAGGGTTTTAGTCGCTAGAGCTATATTCCAGGACGCTAGGATTGTCTTGGCTGACGAGCCTGTTTCAAACTTGGATTTAGAGACTGCAGAATCTGTTATGGCTAGTCTTGTAAGCTTAGCTAGTAGAGGGGTTACCATAATAGCTGTGCTACACGACCACGATCTGGCGTTAAAGTTTTTCGAGAGAGTCTATATTCTCAAGGATGGGAAGTTGAGGGAGTTACCTTGAGGCTTCTCACGCTAATGGCCGTTATAACACTTATACTAGCTGCCCCCCTAGGCCTCCTAGACCTAGGTTTATGGTTTAAAGCCTCATCAAATATGGCTGAGTTCCTGGTGGCTGAGCTAGGTTTTAGAGTGGACCTTATAGAGGATGCTTTTAAAGCTGTATACGAAACCCTAGTTATATCGCTTTTCGGGGTTTCATCCGGCACTTTGATAGCATACATCCTAGCCCCCCTAGCCTCCCCTATGATTGTTGGAAGTCGTTTAGCAACCCTATCCAGGCTCCTAGCTAATGCCGTTAGATCTATCCCAGCTATATTCTGGGCTATATTGTTTGTAATCCTAGTAGGCCCCGGCCCTAGAGCTGGGGCCCTAGCACTAGCATTATATACCGCAACGTACCTAGCTAAGTTCTTCTACGAGATCCTAGAATCCGTGGATCGGGAGCATGTTAACTCCCTTAAGGTCATGGGGCTCAGCGGGTTGACGTTAGCTTCGGCTATGTACGCTCACACTAGAAGGCAGGTGGTGAGTAGCATACTCTTCATGCTAGAGTATAATGTTAGAACAGCTGCAATAATAGGTTTCGTTGGAGCCGGGGGTGTAGGGTACTACATATTACACTACATGAGTTTACTTGACTACCCAGCTGTTATAACCTTCATAGCGGTCACAATGCTCTTTGTCATAGCAATAGACACCCTCAGCTACCTTGCTAGAACCAGGGTTTAACGCAGGCATAGAGTATATAGGGGTAGCTTTAAGCCTTAACTATCATAGAACTTAGAGGTGGCATTTCAAATGGATGAAGTGCTTTTAATAATAGGGGGTAGCCAGGGGTCAGGTATTGAGACTAGCTCTCTCATCCTAACATCGGCTATGGCAAGGCTCGGCTACGGTGTCCTATCGAATAGAGAGTACTACTCTAATATAGTAGGTAGACACAGCTATATCCATGTAAGAACGTCTGCCACCAAGATACCGGGTGCCCTAACATATCCCGTCCACGTGGTAGCAGCTTTAGACGCTGAATCCGTGTTCTTCCACTTCGACGACCTGGCGAGAGGGGGTTACCTTATCTACGATACAGGGGTTTCGAAGACGAAGCTTAGACAGATTGCTAGCATGGAGCCTGAGACGAGGGCTAGGGTGGAGCTTAACCTTAAAAAAGCAGGGTCCGGGGATAGTGTTGAGGATTTAATCAACACCCTAGAGTCCTCCTACAACGTTAAAGCTGTAGGTCTCAGCTATAATAGCGTTCTCGACGTGCTCGCATCTAAGCTTAGCATACCTAGAGCTGAGGCTCATAGGTTTAGAAGTAGCATTGTAGTAGGTGCTGTATGGGGTCTCACAGGCTTAGACCTCGATGCCTTACACTATGCGGTTGACAGAAGGTTCGGTAGGAGACCTAAGATTGCCGAGGCCAATAAAATCCTCCTCGAAGGCCTAGTAGAGGAGGTTAGAAGCTCTTATGGAACCCCTCTCAACCTCGATAAACCATCCCTTGGCCTAAGAGAGTTCCTACTAGTATCAGGTAACGACGCTGTAGCCATGGGCAAGATAGTGGGAGGGCTTAGATACCAGGCATACTACCCCATAACCCCAGCTACCGATGAATCAGTTTTCCACGAGACCTTTGAGAAGCTTGAAGTTGAAGGAGAGAGCCTCGGATCTATAGTTGTAGTCCAGACTGAGGATGAAATAGCCGCTATTAACTCTGCTATAGGGGCTGCACTAGCAGGCGTTAGAGCCGCTACGTCGACTAGCGGCCCGGGCTTCAGCCTCATGGTGGAGGGCCTGGGGTGGGCTGGTATGAATGAGACCCCGGTTGTGATAACATACTACCAGCGTGGGGGTCCTAGTACTGGGATGCCAACGAGGGGTAGCCAGGCAGATCTACTATTCACAACCTTCGCTAGCCACGGTGAGTTCCCAAGAGTCGTTATATCGAGTGGGGATCACTTGGAGGCATTCTATGACGCTATATGGGCTTTCAATATTGCCGAGAGATACCAAGTCCCGGTGGTGCACTTGCTAGATAAATTCTTGGCTAACATGTCTACAACAATCCCAGTACCAGACTTCACTAGGATAAGGATAGAGAGAGGCGATACACTCTTAGAAGCTGGGAACGGTGCTTGGAAGAGGTTTGATAAGAGGACCCCCATATCCCCTAGGCCTATCATAGGATCGGGGGCTATAACATGGTATACTGGGGACGAGCATAACGAGTGGGGCCATATAACCGAGGATGCTGTGAACAGACTTGAGATGTACGAGAAGAGATGGAGGAAGCTTGAGGTAATAGACTCGGAGATACCAGAGGAGGATAGAGCTAGACTCTACGGAGAGGGAGGCTCTGACTTCCTCCTCATAGGATGGGGTTCTGTTAAGGGGGTTGCCTTGGAGGCCCTAGGAGCTCTTGAAAGCAAAGGTTATAAGGGCTCCTTCCTACAGCTTAAGGTCTTCCAGCCTTTCCCATCAAGGCTTGTATCAAAGATACTATCAAACTTCGACCCTGAGAGGGTTATAGATGTGGAGAATAACATTATGGGGCAGGCGGCAGCTCTAATAGCTATGAACACTGGGTTTACGGTTAGGAAGCATGTGCTCAAATACACTGGGAGGCCTATGTATGTTATGGAGGTTGTAGAGGCCGTCATAGATATTCTTGAGGGTAGGAGATCTAGGGTGGTGTTAAGCTATGGCAAGTAGGTTATCCTATAAAACAGATGTCTGGATAGACTGGTGCCCGGGTTGCGGGGACTTCGGCATAGTGGCTGCTATGCAGAAGGCCTTTAACGAGTTAAACCTCGATCCATCAAAGTTAGTAGTTGTATCGGGGATCGGGTGTAGTAGTAAGACCCCACACTTCATATACGCTAACGGTGTCCACACAATACATGGTAGGGGTATAGCGTACGCTATGGGGATAAAGCTTGCCAACCCGGAGCTCACCGTTATTGTCAACGGGGGTGACGGAGATCTACTAGGCATAGGTGTTGCTCACTTCGTAGCACTTGGAAGGAGGAACCTAGATATAACAGTGATACTCCATAATAACCAGGTCTACGGGTTAACGAAAGGTCAGGCCAGCCCAACGCTTAGGAAGGGAGAGAAGACTAAGAGTCTACCAGCGCCAAACATCCAGGAAGCAGTTAACCCCATAGCACTAGCAATAGCCTCAGGCTACACATTCGTAGCTAGAGGCTACGCACTCTGGGTAGATCACCTTAAAGAGTTGATAAAACAAGCAGTAAAACATAAGGGGTCAGCCCTTATAGATGTGCTACAACCATGCGTAACATACAATGACATATACACTGTAGACTTCTACAAAGAGAGACTATACAAGCTGGAAGACGATCCGAACTGGGATCCTGTAGTGAACGCAAACACCTTAGATGAGGTGGAAGAGAAGGTATCCAGGGCATGGGCTAAATCGCTGGAGTGGGGCTCGAGAATACCAGTAGGTATATTCTATGTAAACCCACATGTAGACACGTTCGAGGAGAGAATAGCTAAGAGAATCCCACTATACTCTCTAAAGCCCCCGTCAAAGCAGGAGATAACGAAGGAGAACGGGGAGCCTTTGATAGGATTAGAGGAGTTCAAAAGACTATTCAAAGACTACATTATACAGGTTGTAGGTAAATAAAATCTAAATCCTTAAGGGAAACGGTAGAATACATCAACCTATAGATACGGGCTCGGCCCCCACGTTATACCTTCTCCTCCACTCTTCAAAGGCAGCCTGCTCCTCAGCCTCTAGAACCCTGCCAATCCTATACCATCCAGGCTTATCCTTGTAAGCTTGAGGCGTTTCAGGAGTCTTGTATATACAATCTACAGGACAAGACTCTATGCAGCTGAAGTCATCCTTACACTTCTCCCATATAAGCCTAGCCTTCATGTTCTCATCGAACTCCAAGGCATCGTAAGGACACACCTCTATGCATGCACCACAACTTATACACGTATCCTGATCTATGACAACCCTAACATACTTAAGCAACTCAGACATACACAACACCACTCAACCTTAGAGTGCAACCTAGGAGTATTTAAACCTTTTAGAAACACCTAGAATCCTACCATATAGACATGTATAGATAGGAATAAATAATATAAAAGCCGAAGACTGTAACTTGTAGACGAGAAACACATGACCCCTCCCCGCCCTAAAGGGCGGGGTTTCGAACCTCTGGGTCTTGGGTGTTAGCCCTCCGATGGGGGATTAATGGTTTGACACCATTATGTGTCACAATGTAACTCTCGATCTTCCTCGTTATCTTTACCTTGTACCCTATTTTTCTTGCTATGTTTATTGCTGCGTTCACATCAGCGTTCACCCTCCTCCCGGTCCTCCTGCATACGTATAAACCTCTGTAAACCCTACCGTTCTCGTGTACCTCACCGCATACCGAGCACTCCCTGCTTGTGTAATACTCTGGAACCACTTCAACCTCTATACCATACTCTCTGAACACATCTACTATCCACAGCACTATCTTCCTGTACCACCATATGTTTGTATTATACTCGTTTCCATTGCTCTGTGATAGCATTA
>JAJHQN010000104.1 GCA_020833325.1 Desulfurococcaceae archaeon
GGAGTTCGACGACCTACCATGGGTTAGAGGGGTGCTTGAAACCAGGCTTAGGTTTACAGGGCTCCACTACGGTAGCGCCGGCTTCGGATTCTGGAACCATAGTATGAGAGTTGATATGAGTAACCCTGTGTGGTTCATATACCTGAAGGCCGCCGGCCCCTACCCCCTTCAAGGCTTCTTCGCTCAAATGGCTAACAGGTTCCAGCCCATAATGCTCTTCAGGAGCGTGAGCTACTACAAGATAGCCTTAGACATACTACCCTTCCTAGCACCCATAAGGATTGAATCTGCAAACCCTACAATGCAGGATCTGGATTTGATGAGATGGAACATGTTTAGGGTTGAGTGGTTTGAGAGTAGCTCCGCGTTCTACATAAACGGAGTTGAAGTGGCAAGGCTTAGGGGTGATAGGAGGAGTAGAGGTAGAGCTGATGTATGGATCGATAACGCGGTGTTCTACCCTTCCTGGAGGGATGCTGGTAGCGTTTTCCGCCATGTTACGCAGGAGAACAGGGCCAGGGCGTGTCTTGAGGTGGACTATGTCGAGATTAACGGGGTTAGAGTTAAACTCTAGCTTCCACAGAGTATATGCCTGTATATGCTGCGTCTTTTAAGCGTCACATCCCAGTCGCCTCCCCGGGTGTCAGTGTTGGATTCGCTCTATCCAGTTATACAATTGATTCATGTGATTGCAGCGTCAATGTGGGTTGGCTCCCACTTGGTTCTAGCTACCGGGCCTATGGTTAGGGCTTTAAGGCTAAGGGATTCAAGGCCCATACTAGAGTTCTATAGGGCTATAGCGTGGCCTGCAACCATAGGCTTGTTGATAGCAGCTCTTACAGGCCTCTACATGGCTTCTCTTAGAGCTCCTCCCAGCGAGTGGTTTAGCTTCGGGGAGCCTTCGGGGAGGATTGGCGAGAAAATTGTAACCTTCATAGTACTACTAGTAATCTCAGGCTATGCTCATGCGAGGATAGTTCCGGGGATGAGGCAGAATAACCCCAGTGTGTTCTGGAGGGCAGTCCTATTCGTTGTCGTTGCAACATTGCTATCTCTAGCACTACCATTACTAGGCGTTATGATAAGATATGGTTTCTAGGAAGGGCCTCCTGGAACGTCCTACCCAACCTCGGCCTTGGAAGGCTGGAGACTTTTGATTATATCATAGGTTGTGGCACCGTTAGAGCCTTAGCATCCACTACTCCCCATCTTATTCTTTATTCTAAAGTGCTTGGGGTTTGGGGTTGCTTTCCTGGTTCTTGGCTAGCATTACTATCTCTTCTAGTTCTTTCTCGCTAATACCTATGATCTTAGCTGTTTTCACCAGCCTATCTAACGTCCTAGGATGTGTCTCGCATAGGTTTGCTAGCTTCCATATCATGTTATCTCTTGGTTTCACAGCCTCACCTGTTTCTACTGCTATCTTAGCTAGAGCTCTTAGATATGCTTTTCTATCCTTCGCCTTCCCCCCCATCATAGCTAGGGCTTTCATATCTGCTCTCTCCTCTAGCTTTCTTGAAATCCAGAGGGATCCGGCTATTGGTATTGATGTTCCTAGAGCTAGGATCGCTATTGTTAGTGCTACTGCTAGGATTGATTGTTGTGTTTTAAGTATATTCAATAGTATTGTGCTTACCGTGGTTAGAGATGCGATCCAGAGGGCTATTACCGCCGCTATCTGAGCTACCAAGTGCCTTTCCTTAGAGTGGACAACCTCATGGGCTACTACGTACTCAAGCTCCTCGTCATCTAGGATCTCATGTAGTCTATTGCTAACCACCAGCCTATCACCGAAGATACCTTTAATAGCTGCTATCGGTTTAGAGCTCCTAACAACATCTATCCTTCTAAACCCTCCATGCCCTAGATTGCTTAGAACCCTCGCTACAACCTTTAATAGCCTCTCATCAGGCTTAACCTTAGGGGTTATAGCATCGAAGAGCCTGGCTATTAACGTGGTTAAAGCATAGGATATGGTGAAGCCTACTAGAACTCAGAGTGTTATAGATAGGGGTAGTGGGAGGTTTGAAAACGATAATATGATTTGGGGTGCACTGCTAGCTATTAATGCAACCCCAGCTACTAGAGCAGACCCTGAGACCACGACGTATGCTAGGGGCTGGCTTGCCAGGATTATATCCCTGAGTGACACCCTAGCACCTACAACCCTACCAAATACTCTTGAAGCCACGGCTAGCGATAAAACTATGGAGGATAAGTATAGCGCCATGTATGAGAGGAGGCTGACAACCATCGGGATCCCGTAGTAGTCTAGGGCTTCGAAGAGCCTGGTGGCGAAAAGGGAGGCTATAAGGCTTAAGGCTGGGAATATAGTGGATAGAGATGAGGGGATGCTAGCAACCTCAATAGCATCAACAACGCTACCACCCCTAGGCATAATGGTTAGAGCGAGAGCAGAGGATGCATAAGCTACTAGAGGAGGCGCTATGAGCCCTAAGAGTAGGAGGAGTAACCCTAAGAGTAGAATGTGGGTTTTTAAGCTAGTTGATATAATAATGTACCCGTTATCCCTAGTAGAGCTAACGCTAAGGTAGGGTGGAGAGGAGATCCTAACACTAGCATTCCCCAAAACCCCAAGGTTAACCCTAAGGACACCACCTCTAAGCGGGATCTTAACAAGTATGGTAGAAGTGTTAAACCCCCCGCTAGACTCGATAACAGTAAAAGAGTAACCTTGGAAAACCTCACCAATCACCCTCTCCGAGGAGCCCGGGTTAACACCGTTAAACACAGCGTAAACATAGGCATGCGAACCCTCAAAGAACACAGAGAGAGTGGTACCAGCATCTCCCTCCACCACCAAAACCCCGCTAAAGAAGGCCACAAGTAAGATCAGATAGACAAAACCATAGTACATTCAAACCTCCTATAGGCTGGTATAGATAGCGAAGCCTTTAAACCCAACCCGGTAATAGAATGAGATCCAGCTAAACTACCCCGGTCTTACAAGTAAACTGTGCACTAGATTAAACTATAGAATTTAAAGTCACAAACTAATACATACACTGAGAGATATGAGATGTTAGCTCTAACCAGAATAATACTTGTAAAGACGGGGATTCAAGAGGTAGAGAAGCTCCAGCCATATGGTGTAGGCATAGTTAGCGTGAAGACCCCTAGAATAGTATTACCTTGAACAACAGTTAACCCCACAATGTACAGCTCAAGTAGTACCGCTCCTAGAGCATATCTACAACTATAACACCCTCTAGAAAGCTGAGG
>JAJHQN010000035.1 GCA_020833325.1 Desulfurococcaceae archaeon
ACGACA
Organism: Desulfurococcaceae archaeon; assembly: GCA_020833325.1. Taxonomy (GTDB): domain Archaea; phylum Thermoproteota; class Thermoprotei_A; order Sulfolobales; family Acidilobaceae; genus DSZV01. Next base: position 7 of record JAJHQN010000035.1, read on the forward strand.
ACAACGACTAAGACCACAGCAACCCCAACAACCACCACTACCACAACAACGACAACAAGCCCGACAACAACAATAACGGCAACTCCACCACCACAGCTACCAGCAGAGCAGCTACCACCACCCCCCAAAGTTGGTAACGAATGGCTTTTCAACTCATCAATGAAAACCCCGGATGGAAGCTGGGAATATATTCCGTTTATCGCTAAGATCGAGAACACCGTTATTCTCGGTGGGAAAACCCTCTACAATCTTACCAGCTGGTACCTAGGACCGGATGGTAGGAGGGAGCTTATGAGGTATGCGTTAATAGACGATAAGTATCGAGTATACATAGACATCTATGTTTGGAGCAAATACATGGAGCCGGGGGCTAGGTACGAGAGGGTATATGAGCCACCAGCACTCACCGTGTTTTACCCCGGTAAGGTAGGCGATGAGGTGGATTATACTGTTAAGGCTGTAACCCGTTACATAGTAAATGGTAGTACGTTAGAAGAGTACGTAGAGTATTGGAGGTCTGAGGATAAGGCGGTGGCATTGGATACGTTGAAGCTAGGTGAGTATACAGTAAAAGCTTTTAGGATCGACTACACGCTAAAAGCTTACTACGAGAACGGAACCCTAAGCTGGGAGGAGCAGGGGAGATACTGGGTTAACAAGAGTTTTAAGATAGCACTCAAGTGGGAAATACCCGGTGAGTATAACGATAGCCTTGTGAAGATAATATCCCTAGAGTACGATCCACTAGGGACGACAACAACTCCAACCCCAACCCCCACTCCCACTCCGACTCCAACCCCCACTAGAACAACTGCGACTCCAAGCCCAACCCAGACCCCTACGAGGACGGAGACGACAGCCACAACCCCAGCTACCACTACACCTCAAACAACACCTACAACCGCTACTCAGGCAACCCAAACTACAACAACGGAGGGAAGAACAACGACATCGCCTAGGACGACAACAACAGCACACCAGCCACCGATGGTGGGAGGAGGCCAGGCTCCACCACCCGTCATTGAGCCTCCTAAGGAGGGCGGGTCTATCCTATCAAACCCCATAGTCCTAGGGGCTGTTGGAGGAGGGCTACTGTTGGTCGTCATCGGAGGCTTAGGGCTGTTGTTGGTGAGGAGAGGTAGAGGCCAAGGCAGGTATGCACAGGCTCCGCAGCCCCCACCACCTCCGCCTCCGCAGCCACCGGTGATTCCGCCAAGCCAGGCTCCACCTGTTGGGGTTCAAGTGGTTAGATGCCCTCAGTGTGGTTATGAGAATCCTGTTAACGCTAAGTTCTGTAGATCCTGTGGGTCGCCTCTAGCCCCCGCCCCCTCTAAGGGGGTGGAGGTGGAGCAGGTTAAGGTGTGCCCGTCGTGTGGTTTTAGGGCTAGTGCTAAGGCTAAGTTCTGCCCACGCTGCGGTTCCCCGCTTTAGCTAGCATAGCTCTTAGTTTTTTCTGGATGTTTCTCATCTTGTTTTTAGGTGTGTGTTTGCCTAGGAGTCTGTTTAGTTGTTCTAAGGCTTCTCTCCTAGTGGCGCTCCCGGTATTGTATAGGATTGCTTCGCATATGCTGGCTACAAATACCTTCCTGTAGTGGTTGCACTTACCTATCCCATCTAGGGTTTTTCTTGCGAGGCTTTCTACATCTCCTCCTCTTCTATACTCTAGGAGTGTTGTAGCTAGGCTTGTTAAGGTTTCGTACTCTGGTATGTTTAGCTTGTTTTCATCTAGTATCCTCAGGGCCCTCTCTAAAGCCTCCTCTCCCCCTCCCATGTCCCCTATTAGGAGCTTGTATATGCTCATATCTATTAGTATCCCGGATACGAGGAATGGGTACTCTCTCTCATCTAGTAGTTTTAAGGCTTTCTCAAGGTAGGCTAAAGCTTCTCCAGGCTCTCCGGCCATGTGTAGGGTGCTCGCATACTCCCTATAGGCTATGGCTAGGCTATGTGTAAGCTTGAACCTCTCGAAAACCTTGATAACACTGTCTAGGAGCCTCCTAGACTCCTCCACGTTTAGCTTAAGCCTTTCCAGCATGGCGAGCCACCCTAATGTGAGGGTCTCGGATAGAACGTCCCCTGAGGATTTGAAGGAGTTGAGAACCCCTCTTAGAAGCCTCTCAGACTCCTCTATTTCCCCTTTGAAGAACTTCACTATAGCGATGTTGTAGAGGGCGTTCCTCCTAATACCCTTAGACCCAATCCTCCTCGACAAGGCTAGTGCTTGGTCGAACTCCTCCAAGGCCCTATCATACATAGACATATACCTATAGGCTATCCCAAGCTCTAACTTAGCGAGAGCTAGCATCTCAACGTCTCCTAGCTTACCGGCTATCTGGCACGATCTCTCCAGGTTCTCAACACTACTCCTGTAATCACCTCTAAGCTTAGCCCTAACCCCCATTGCAAACCATAGCATAGCCTTAGCCTCAGCGCTACCCCTAAGCTCCACATGGGGTGATATGGAGTCTAGGAGTCTTGCATACTCACCTGGAGGTACGCGCGCTTGGCCTAGCCTTGATAGGAGCTTGTAGATGGTTTTAACAGCCCTCTCGTAGTTTGAGGCGTTAACATAGTGGTATACAGCTTTCATGTAGCCCTCCTCGCTTCCCAATAGCTCATAATACCTGGCTGCTATGAGGTGCAACTCCTCCCCCTCCACTATATCCTCTCCTACAACCTCCGCTACAATGCCGGCTATAGAGTAGCTCTGCCCAATCCTCTCTATAACACCTATGTTTTCAAGCTTCTTCAACACGTTGAAAAGCCTATCCCTCTCAAAGCCGAGGCCCTTGATTAACCTAATGTGGCCTGGCTCCCTTAGTATGGAGAGGAGCTCTAAAACCCTCCTCTCATCCCTTGTTAGGGGTTTTAGGAGTTCCTCGACAACATATCTTCTAGCATCTCTAAAAGCCTCTGGGACGGTTAAACCCCTGGATACTAGGTTGGAGAATAGCACGAGTAGCTGAGGGTTGCCCCCGAGGGCTTTGAAAGCTTTCCTAGAGGTCTCATCATCGAGGCCTAGGGATCTCCCTAACTCTACTACCTCACCCTCACTTAAACCCTCTAAGACTACCACCTCACCTCCTCCCAGGTGGAAGCTTGGTTTAGACCTCGATATTACTATGAGCTTGCCCACCAACCCCTTCTCGTTGAAAAGCCTCCTCACTAGATCCTCTAGAGCTGGGTCAGCGCAGTTTTGGAAGTCGTCTAGGACTATGGTAACCCTGTTGGTCTTAAGAGCTTCCGCTACGAGGCCTGCTAGTGGGAGGCCCCCCTCAAGGAAACCTTCTTCTATGAAGTTGTACAGCCTCTGATCCCCCATGCTCTTAAGGGTTATTGAGAGCCTTCTAGCTATGCTTGACACTGTTGTAGATCTGGATATGTTGAACCACACCACAGGGTTCTTAGATCTCCTAGCATAGTACGCTACGAGGGCTGTCTTACCCACACCCGGCATCCCTGTTACGAAGATTGCACTAGCCCTCTCCAAAGCCCTAAGAGCCTCACTCCTCCCCACGAAAAACCCCACGTCGGGTATGAACTCTCCTAGCAACCGGTAGCGTTCCACATCAGGACCTCCGGATATGCTAACACCGGTAGGGCCTAGGGATATGTTGAACCCCTTCGTAGACGCATGGTATACCTTGACGTTAACACCTCCAACCTTAGACCAAACACCCCTAACCAAGCCTAGCTCCTCCATCCTCTTCAACTTCCTAGATATGAGGGCCTCGCTAACACCTAGAACCCTGCTAAGACTCCTAGTGTTGGAGGGCTCGGAGAGGAGGGCTAGGAGTATGTCTAGGGAGGTGCTATCTGCTAGGAGTGATAGAAGCTCTTTAACACTGTGTAGGTCGTGGTTAACTCTGGAACTGCCCTCAACACGAGGATCTTCCATGACAACCGCCTAACTACTACTATTTAATTCTACCGTTTTATGCTTATATCTGGAAGTATATACCTAGGCCCACCGCTCTCACCTTAGGCTATGTGTTTTGGGTTTTACAAAACAGTAAAACCTGGTTTATTTAAGGGTTGTTTTCAGCTTGGCTATCCTAGATTAGGGTGGTTTTGATATGGGTTTAACATTGGCTTTAAGGGTTTTAGCTCTAACCCTAGCTGCTCTAATAGCATCACAATCAATACTACTAGCATACGCCGAGAGAGCTGTAGATCCATATGAAGCTCTATACAATTGGCTGAAGAAAAACCTCGTGGTAGTAGGTTTAACACCATACAGGGGAGTAAACTACCCAACCATAGGGGAGTATAGAGAACCAAATGTAATAACACAAACAGAATCAGGGGAGAAGACCCAGATGAATTACAGAGAGTACCTAAACAAACTCATAGAAGGAAAAATAAACCTCCAAGCCAGAGTTAAACCAACCCTTAAGGACCCCGAGCAGGAGGTATCATTTAAACTAAACCTAGACCCAGTATTCCTAACATGGGGTGCCTTCTTCCAACAGGATAAACCATCTTCTACGTGGAGTTGCTACGAAAGCCTACCATGTACTAATAGGTTTAACTACGCTGTTTCCAGCGTTTACCTCAGAGATCCATCATACCTGTACAGCTATATAACCCTCACTAATGGTTCTAAGCTAAAGCTACCTAAGGGTGAGAATCTAATCCTAGCACTAGCTCTAAAAGATGTCGACGTAGGGGTTCTGGTATCAAGCGCCCTTGGGGGTAAGCGCTTCCAGACCCCATTAAGCCTTAGGAGCATAATGTCTAGTGCGCCCGTCGACGACCCCTACTTTGGAATCTTCATGGTTGAGTGGAGTGTTAAAGGGCAATCAGGAAACCTCTACAAGGTCGGGAGAGGCATATACAAAGTTCTGGGACCTGAGAGGCTTCAGGTATTCTATGTGGGTTCTGTTGATGAGAGAACGTTCGAGGTCACAGGTAGTGGGGGCGCCTACTCTGAGAGGTGGGCCGTGGACAGTTCGTTCTTCCACTCAATACACAATTTAACCATCTTTAAACCCATAGGGCCTCCTCTAGACTCGGTTAAGAGCCTAGTAAACGTTGACATGGCACCCTCCGATGTTTTCCTAGCGAGTTCCGCAATGTACGTTATAAAACCCGGGGCTTACAGTGGGAGAGATAGGATTGAGGTTGTAGTATCAGATGTAAGAGGTAAGTTCAGGATAACCTTAAGCTTCGAGATAGAAGTTGGAGAAGAGAGGTTTAAAGTAGAAGGCTACTACACTAAATCCCACTCCGAGATTAAAAGAGAAGAGAAGTTAGAAGGGGAAGTGACTCACGTCACTAATTACATGTGGAGTGCGAGGGTGGAGAGAATAGGATACGACGAGCATGGATCCCTAAGGCTAAAGATAACTTTAAACCTCGTAGCCACAGAACATAGTTCAGGGAGCTGGAGAGGGTTCGACTACGGTGGTGGCAGTCTCATCGACCCCCCTATTGACCCGGAAACCACCTACTCGAAAGTTGTAAGGGAGTTGAGAACGATTGAGGCGGAGGTGGCTATAGGAGGCTACACCCTAAACCCAGCGCCTCCAAACGGTGTAATAACAATACCACAGGCGGTTCTCGAAACGGTTCAAGACACGCTGTACTCCAAGCATGGTACCTCCACGACTACCATAGCATTTGCGAGAACAGAGTCTTGGCTTCGCGAGTGTGATCTTAATGTTGGAGAACCTCGTGGATGCGGTGAGTACGGTTACGGATCCTCAGTATACCGTACCAGCGGTGTGGTAACTTCTAGTGTCACAGGCTCTAGTTCACAGAGGGTCGTTGGTCAAGTAAGCGTCCTCCTTTACCCTGGACGAGACTATCTCAGCCTCGGCCTCTTCATAGTACGGCCTCCTAAGGACTATTGGGAGGGAGAGTTCAAAGTAACACGCATGGTGCCTCTCGCCAGATACATTGAAACTCCTCCATCTAGATCTCTACTGGATTGTAAATATGTAGAAGTGGTTGTGGCAAATATTACAGAAAAACACAGAGTGTGCACCTGGAGAGTTAGTAGATACACTCAAGGCTTTATTGACGTGGGAACTTATACTTACAACAAAAGAGCTACTGACCCCAGCTCTATAGTAGGTCTTTATATAACCGAACTATTTTCCCTCCTAGGATCCGGAAGCATCTGGTTTTATACCGATAGTTACCTTGCTAAGCCTCCACATCCCTCTGGCGGAGCCGAGTTCTTCTATATCAGGAAATGGCCGGAGAGCTATTGGACACGTACGATGCTGGTCTCTCTATGGAGTAAAGTGGAGAAGGAAGCCCCCGGGGTTGTAGGACTTCTAACCCTCACAGTTGAAGCTAAAGAAGATCTAATCTCAGGTAGGAAGGGTTTGTTAGAAGCTAGACTATACGGTGATAAAGTTGAAGGAGTACCGGTGGAGTTGGAAGCAAAGCTCACAATGCTTTTCACAAAGGAGGGGAAGCCTTATAACAAAAGCCTGGAAATAGCGGTAGAGCCTCGGCAGGCTAGAACAGATGGAGATGGGAGAGCTCTATTCATAATAATAATACCATCAATAGATGAGCTGAAAGCAAAACTAGAGCTGAGCGAGGAGGAGTTAAAACTAACACAAATACTAGACATAGCATTTCTAAAGGTTAAAGCCAAAGCAGGAGACCTAGAAGCATACAGAACAATACTAGTAACAATAGCAGGCGTATACGCAAAAATAAACATATGGGATATAGGAATACCACTACCACAAAACCTATGGGGGGAGGAGGCGGTAACAGAGTACATAGCAGATAAACACCGTAAAGGAGAAGGATTCATAGAAAAATACTTTAGATCAAAAGATTCAGATCTAGGAGTAGAAGTATACATAGAGAGCTTGGATGGAGAAGTTAAAACAACAATAACAGAAACAAAACTACTAAAAGCAGGAAGCAGAGAAGAACTTAAACCAGGGAAGGAGTATAAAGTATCATACAAAATGATATACAAAGGTAAAGTTGTGCTGGAAGCAGTTAACGTAGCAAAATTCAAGCTAGGCAATGAAAGCGAGGGATTAGAGGTAGTAGATGTAAACGTATACATACCAGCAAGCCTATACCTTAAATACATAGAGTTAAAACAGATACTAGAAGGCACAGTACAACACAACTACGTAATACCACTAGGAGACCCAGCACTAGTCCTAACAGTAATACCAGTAATGCCGATAGTAGAGGCTATAGCGAGAGAGCTTGGAACAACAATAACAGTAGATGACTGGGCATACATAAAACCAAAAATAAAAATACCAGACTGGGGAGAAAAAGGAACAGAGCTAGAGGCATTCAACAAAATATCTTATGCAGACGATAGATTCAACCTAACAGTAGAAGCACTAAACAACCCGGAAAGCTACTGGAGTAAGATGGCAAAACTAACAATAATAATGGCTGAAACCATTAGAACCTACAGGTACGCACTATCAACAACAAAAGCACTAGCAGTACTAACAGCACTCCTAATAACGTTGGATACAGCAAAAGGCCTCTTCTCATGGCAGAATAAACCAAAACTAATCAAAGAAACATCAATAGCCATAGAGAAGAACCTAAAGAAACTCCCCCTAGGCGATATACTAACACTTAAATCAAAGGATGTTAAGGCGGTTAAGAAGGTCAAAATAGGATTTCTCGTAGGAGAAGGAGCCATAATGACCACCGTAGCGCTATTCTGGCCAGAAATATTCAAAGCAATCCAACCATACCTAGGTGGGGACGCCCTAACAATGTCAGTATACATAGCAGCCTTATTCAAAATAACAAGATTCTCCTTCGGAGCACCACAAGGCCTAGCAGACTTCATAGTAGATGTAGCATTTGAAATAGTATTCCAGGTGATAGCACTAATCATAGCCCACACCGTAAACACAGTGTTCAACGAAATAGCACAGCTAATAATAGACAGCGAAACCAAAGGAGGTAAATGGGCCTCAAGAGATGAAGCCTATGGAGCCATAGAGGCAACATCAAAACTAGAAGCTGCTGAGAAAGTCTTCAACGACGTAGCAGGCTTCTACCTAAAAACAGAGAGCATACTACAAATGTCCCTCTCAATAATAAGAGGAGTAGACGGCATCATAGAAATAGATCCCTCAGTCAAGCTAGCAAACATACACAAGATACCAGACTGGCTCGCCAAATACACGCAGATGCCCAAAGAGTTCAAAACAGGCGATGTAACATCAAAACTCTACATCTCATTCGTAGCAATGCTAGCAGCAGACACACTCGTAAAAATACCATGGCTAGTAGCATTCAAAGCAGCCCTAGTAGGGGATAAGAAGGCCCTATTAGCCAAACCCGGAGCCATGTCAGACCTCATGAACATAATGGCTATAACACTCCAAGCCCTAGCCCCCATGATAACACTCCTACAAGTCCCAAGAGCAAAAATGGAAAACCCGTCGTATAGCGGTGAGAGAGCTACAATAAGCCTCTCAACACCCGGAGATGTTGATTTGGATAACCTAAGAGCATCCCTTGGAGTCATAAGAGATTTAAAGCCCGGGGTTATTGAATCACTCCAACTCACAACATACAACATAGAGGTTTTAGCTAAGCTAATGGAGTCAATAGAATCCGCATCTAGAACACTCATAAGACTATCCCACAGGACATCCGATTTAAACCTCAGGATGGCTTTCGCAGACCACTACTCAACACTCCAAAGCCTAGGATCCCATCTTGAGGACCTTCTATTAGCTATAATGAGCGTCCCCAGCCTAAGGCCTACAGAGGAGCATGTTGAGGCCGTAGGAGATCTAATAGACTTGATGGCCTCAACGCTTGAGAGCTCAATAAACACAACAATAACAGCTATGAGGGCGAACGCGCTATCAAACAGGATAGAGGAGCCCGTTGTATTCATAGAAGGTGTTTCAACAACACCTGAGGGTTGGATTGAGGTTTCAATAGCTAATGTTGGTGATGTTAGTGCTAATGTTAAGCTTAGTGTTGTTGAATCAAATGTGCTAAGCTCATACTCATCTGAGGTAGCAGTTGGAGCTAGGAGTGTTGAAACAATTATCCTAAAACCACAGGTTAAACGGGCTGCCAGGATAGCCCCTGTGGTTTTAGAACTAGTTGTAAACAATGTTTCAAACACATACAACGTTAGCCTCGTATTCGAGCCGAGCGTAAACCTAGAGGTCTACGGTGATAAAGCAGTTGTATACAATGGCCTCGTAGAGTTCTCAAACAACAAGTTTAGAGTTTCAAACCTAACATTCATATCAATACTCGTTAACAGCTCTGACGGCAGATTCCTCCTATACCTTGATGGCAGCCCTGTTAGAACTGGTCTTATAAGATTTGGTAATGCAACCCTCGTGTCAGCTAGCTTCACCAAACCTATAACAGGTGTTTTAGAGATTAAAACTGTTGATTCGAGAACCGAGATCGTTAGAGGTTCTGGTGTTCTAGAAACAAACCTAGGTGTATCAATTGAATCAGATAGCCCTGTAGAGGCTAAAATCGAGATGTTGAAGGACAACCCGTATCCTGAGGCAGGCCTCAGCGGTGGTGGTAACACGGTAGTATACTCGATAGATGTTAGAGGCGATAAGCCTGTGAAGGTAACAGTGAACCTAGATGTTCTAGGTGTTAGCGATATAAGCAAGGTTAAAATCTATAAATACAGTTCTACTAGAGAGGCGTACGTTGAGATCGAAGACTACACTATAGACTCGAAATCCAGGACTATAACATTCACATTAAAACCCGGGGATCCAGTGATAGCCATTACATCTAAACCCATAACGCCAGGTGGTGAAGGTGCTAAGATAGTTTATACCACGGGTAACGTGAGGCCCCCCAGGTCACCGGAGTTTCAGGGTGGTGTGGGGGTAGAGGAGGCTGGGAGGAGCTTGTGGTTTTACGTAGCCTTGGTAGCCATAGCTATGGTTGCGGCTTTCGTAGCTTTAATTGCATTAGCTAGGTTTAGGAGGAGGTCCTAGACCTCTCTACACCAGTTTTTAAACTCTAAGCCTTCTCTCTTCAACCTAAGGGGTTTGTTTGGGTTCTAAGGAGGATTACGAGGGCTTGGTCTCCGAGATACTCAGCTGTACTAGATGTCCTCTCTACTCTTCTAGAACGAGGGCTGTCCCCGGTGAGGGGCCTCTTAACGCTAGTATAATGTTTGTTGGTGAGGCTCCTGGTAGGAGTGAGGATCTTGAGGGTAGGCCTTTCGTTGGCTCAGCTGGTAAGCTTCTAGACTCTCTACTATCATCTATTGGTGTTGAGAGGGGTGGTGTTTACATAACTAATGTTGTTAAGTGCAGGCCTCCAGGTAACCGTGAGCCCTTTGATAGCGAGGTTAGAGCCTGCAACCCCTACCTTAGGAGGCAGATTTCAATGATCAAACCTAAAATTATAGTAGCCCTCGGTAGGATCGCGGGTAGAACACTCTACGAGATGGCCGGGCTTAGATGGGATAGTATAAGAGCTGCGAGGGGGAGGGTTGAGAGGGTTAGAGTGGAGGGGGTTGATTTAATGTTAACAGTTACATTCCACCCAGCAGCCGCACTCTACAATCCAGGTTTAAGAGAGGAGCTTGAAAACGACTTCAAGAACGTGATAGCCCCCCTGGTTAGAGGGTTTAAAACCGTGAGGAAAACCACTCTAGAGGAGTTTTTCAAGTAACCTCTCCTCAGACTGCTTTGAAGCTTTAATCGATCGGCTACGAGGAGGCCCTCATAACCCTGTATGAAAGCCATGTTGAGACTGTTATGCCTAGAAGGAAGGATAGGAGTATTACGAGGGCTACTGTGACGTAGTAGTCTAGCGTATTAGCGTTTGACCCCGGAGCTCCGGGCACCATGGGCTGGGCTGGAGGGGTGGCTCCAGCGATCACCCCTGTTGGCGATGCGACTTTCAACAGTAGGGTGTACCATAGTATTGTTGAGGCTACAGCCTCCTCTAGCAAGCCTAGGGATGCGATGTAGTCGCCTAACCCGTATCTAACCATGGCGTAGTCCGCGTAAGCTGGGGCTAGGCCTGAGACGAAACCACTAGATGTTATTGAGGTGGCTAGAAGTGATTGGAGGCTTGAGAGCTCCTTCAAATAACCATTAACTATATCATCTCTTATAACACTGGGTGGCACGAATATCCTGGCTAGGCTTTTCGAGAGAGCTTCCCTATAGAAACCTAGGGCTGCTAAATAGTTACCCTTTGAAACCTCACTATCAGCCCTCTTTAGAAGGCCCTCCACAATCTCAAGGTATACTTGGAGGGATGTAGCCTCGCGTTCTGGAAGGTTATAGGCTCTAATCATGTATTTGACCAGCTCTGAGGCGTAGAGCACGCTAGATCTAACATAGTCACCGAAGGTTACAGCTAGAGCCCTAATGAAACCCTCCTCTATAGCCGGCCTCTCCCCCCTCAGGCGGTCTGCTATGGATATCCATGTTCTAACCGTGTCGAGCCTCGCCTTAGCGAAACCTAGATCTAAGGCTAGGTCGCCTAGCGTGTAACCCCTATCTATCATTGACTCCACCCTTTGGATTGTCGTATTAGCATCAGCAAGCCTAGAGTAGGCTGTGGCTAGGAACTCGAGGTAGTATGCGGAGCCGCTCCTAGGCTTCGAATCCAGCTCTGCTTTAAGCTGTTCGACCTCAGACTTTAAGCTAGATACCTCTCTTCTAGCCCACTGAACACCTCTCTCCTCAAGGAGGAGGTAGTATTGGGATTGTAGTGCTATAACGTAGGCTACAAAAGCGAAGCTAGCCGCTGCGTAGGGGTGCCTGTCTACAACCTCTCTCGCCCTAGAAACATTACCTTCAATCCAATCTAGAGTCCAAGGTAGCCTGGCCCCCCTAAGTTCTCCTAGGAGCCTCTCTGATTCACCTATATACCGTTGAGCTGTCTCCCTCATACTCCTATCGTACTCCCGGGGTAGAGGGTAGGAGGCTGTGATATTAACTTCAGGAACCCCCCTCACGCTCCTTAAACCTGAGAAGAGCCCTCCAACAGCCACCATTGACCTACACTGTGGTCCCAGGTCGGGGAGGCTTGCTAGAGGTAGTATGAGTGTGTAGCCGGAGCTCTGAGCAACATTACATTTTACATCAACACCTCCAACCCTCGATGACAGCCCATCAGGGGATATGGCCCCTGTTATAGCAAACCCTCTAAGCCCCATGTTGGAGTATGTTACTAGCATTAGGTACGTTAGAAGGGCTACGGCGAACCCCCCACTAGGTCCTTCAACCTCCTCCCTAGTCCCAATTCTTATGGTTGCATCCAGGGAGCCCCAGTAGTAGCCTGCATACAAGCTCCCAGTCTTAACGGCCATAGTCATGCTAGCCCGCGTAGTCCCCCCTACTGTAGCCTCCCCTCTCTCGCCTACAACTCTTATGGTGCCCGATCCCGGTATCACTATTGTAACTGTAACGTTTATCAGACTACCTCTACCACTACTCTCAACAGCAGGTACTATAACCCAGCCTGTGAGGACTGCCCGGTCCTGTTGCTGGGTTATGCTAGTATAGCTTAGGAGTAGGAGTATTGTTAAAACATATGCTATCATGAGCTTCCAGCGCACCCTTCACACCATACCTACCTTTAAACACCTAAACCTTAAATTTTAAAGTTCTAGACCTCACACTATGATCTGTGGCGGTGGCAAAGATGCCTAGGAAGGAGGAGCAGAAGGGGCAGGCTAAGCAGGAGACTGGGAAGAGTAAGGAGCTTAAGATAGTATCTGTACAGGTTGTAACCAGAGATAAGGTTGTTAAGAACCCAAGGCAGATGGCACTCCTCTACATAGTAGACTCCCTAGGGCCTATGCATGAGAGGACTTTACATGATATAGCTAGACACATACAGGATCTAGGAGGGGAGCTTGGATACGAGTTTAGAAGCCTTGGCGTAGGCCTCCACAGCCCGGAGTTGAAGAACGATCTCATAGCCTTAACCTACGTTGGCTTCGTGGAGGTCGACCCGGTTAGAAGGAAGATTAGATCCACAGGTGAGGGTAAGGAGGCATTGGAGAAGTATGGAACCCCACCTGGTATCGTTAGGGTTGTGGAGGAGAATAAGGTTAACCTGAAGAACCTTGTAGCCCTCTTCGACAGCCAGGTTGACATGCAGCTTAGGAGGAGAGCTGAGAGGCCTACAAGGAGGTTCCCCGGTGTAAGGCCTAGGCTACTGTGATAGCTCACCCCCTTATAGCTAGGATTGTTAAGAGTAGGGAGCTAGCTTACATCTACGGCCCTCCTGGTACTGGGAAGACTAGGATTGGCGTCCACCTATTCAGGCTAGCTAGGAGCTTAGGCTTAAACCCCATCTTCATAGCTACTGAGGCTGGTTCAGTAATAGTAGTTGATAGCCTAGAGGGCGAAGCTCGGGTAGCTAGGACAGCTGATGACCTAGCTAGGCGTGCTGGGGAAGCATCGCTTAAAGGCATGTACGTCATAGTTGACACCATAAACTCCTACTACAGGGGGGAGCCTGATATGTATTCAAGGAGGCTCCTAGCTGCAACCCTAGCCTTCATGAGGGTGACAGGTGGGCTAGCCTTAGGCCAAGCCTCAGAGTTCTCCGGTATTCTAACAAGCCCGGGTATCGGGATTGCCGAGAAGTACGCTAAGGTGGTAGGATACACTAGTAAGGTTGAGGAGGGGAAGTTTATGTTAAAGATTGTTAAGCCGTGGGAGAGGATACTCTTATTCAAGGTAGAGGGAGGGGATCTAAGGTGGCTCTAGACTTCAAGCCCATAGACGGCCTTTACGAGGGGTTAATAGCGGTAATCCCAGCGATGTTTGCCAACGCAACGCCCGTCTTAGCCCGGGGGAGGAGGCCTATAGACGGGGGGTTGAAGTTCTTAGACGGCCGTAGACTACTAGGAGATGGGAAGACGTGGGAAGGCCTCATAGCAGGGTTGGTAGCTGGAGCTATCGTAGGGTTTCTCTTAGCACTGGTGCTAGGCGAGCCTCAGATAGCTTACATAGGCCTACTATCATCGATAGGAGCTATGATAGGAGATCTCATAGCATCATTCATTAAAAGAAGGCTTGGAATGCAGAGAGGAGCGCCGGCGCCAGTACTAGACCAGCTGAACTTCTACGTAGGAGCAGTAGCACTATTATACATAGCAGGGTTCACCATAACACCGGTAATGTTCATAATACTGGCTATCATCTCAGGCACAGCACACATAGCAGCTAACATGGTAGCCTACAAACTGAAACTAAAAAACGTACCATGGTAGACTGCTCC
>JAJHQN010000105.1 GCA_020833325.1 Desulfurococcaceae archaeon
TATCACCATCAACAACCCTGACTACGACGGCCAGCCCATCCCAGGAGCCGCAATCCCCATGGCTAGAGCTTAGGGTTAGCCTGGTAGGCCAGGTTGCATACTGTAGAGCTACCTGCGCTACCAGTAGTAAGGCGAGGGTGAGAGCTGTTAGGATTAGGAGGCGTCCCACCAAACCCCTCTAAGCCTCCAAGCCTATCTCTCTTAGGAGGTTTTTCAGGAGCTCTAAGTTCTCTTGTCTAACGCTACGCCTCCTAACATCAACGTATAAGCCTAGCTTCCTAGCGGTGCTCACATCTAAACCTACAGCTTCAAGCTCGCCAAGGCTAAACCCCCTCCCAGCCCTTAGCCCGAGGTTGACCTTACCGTACTTTACAAGCCTAGGCTTCCCAGCGAGAGCTCTCGGAGGCTCTATCACGGTAGCCCTATACTCCACCCTTCAACCCTAGGAGGTTGAGGAGACCTAGCCTGAGGCTTAAAAGTTTGAGGTTTTCCCGGGAGCTGTGTTAAACATTACCTTCTCTAAAGCCACGCTAGAACCCGAATAGGCTCTCAAGCCCAGAGGCTATATCCACTTCCTCCTTCTTCTCCTCCTCTTCCTTCTTCTCCTCCTTCTTCTCCTCAGCTACTGGTGCTGCAGCTGGAGCTGCTGCCTGCGCTGCTACCGGGGCCGCTACTGGTGCTGCTACAGCTTGTTTGAGGACCTCCTCTATGTTTATCTCCGATAGGCTTGCTACTAGCATCTTAATCCTTACATCGTCTACGTTGAGGCCTATCGCTTCTATCACACTCCTCAGGCTCTCCTCCGTTATAGGCTTCCCCGCGAAGTATAGTGCTAGGGCTGCATGTATGTACGCCTTACCCTCCTGGGGCATACATTACACCTCCAGCATATTCAATCTAGTCTAACCCTTAAAAAGTAGTGGTTTTAGTTTTAAAACCCGAATAGGCTTTCCAGCCCTGCTGATATATCAACCTCTTCTTCCTTCTCCTCCTCTCTCCTCTCCTCCTCTACCTTAGCTTCCCTCCTCTCCTCTCTAGGTGTTACCTGCTTTACTGTTTGAACAGGTTCTAAGCCTAGGTCTTTAGCTCTCTCTCCTAGTGCTGCCACTATTAAAGCCTCCTCTACTAGAGCTCTCCTTAGCACTAGCTCTACCAGGTCTGGTGTTGGTATTGCCACGGTCTCAGCTAGGGTTGCAGCGGCTCTCACAGCCTCTAGTAGTGCTAGGCTTGCAACCTCAGGTATCTCTATGTAGGCTATGCCTACTGCTAGTCTTAGGGCTTCGCTTTCAGACTCTACAAGCTCTTTCTTGAAAGACTCTAGGTCTAGCTTCAACGCCTCCCTGGGTATCACGACTCCTCTATCGTAGACTGCTAGGGGTTCAACACCTATCTCGAATGGTTTAATGTTTAGCTTTAACAGTATGCTTGCAAGCTCAGAGCTTATAACATCGCCTGGTTTGGCTACAACAGTGCTCTTCCTAACGTAGACCTTCCCACCTCTAACCTCGTAGGGTATCTTAAGCTTCCCTAGAACACCTAGCATAGGGCCTGGTGTTATATCTGTAGGCCCCTCAGGAACCACTATCTCCTTAACGGCAACCTGGCCGGGTTTAGCTTCTATAGCCACCTTCTCCGACTCCAGTAGCTTATACAGCTTGAAGGGGTTGATATCAGTGAACATAAGCATAACAGTACCCCTAAGGTAGGGCTCTACGCTTTCAGAATTCAAACCAGACTGCTCAAGAGCCTTCAGTATGAGGGTTTTCTTAGCAACCTTAAATAAAACCCTATCCCTAAGCCTCCTCCTTATAACCTGTAGCTGGGCTGCGGGGATTCCAGTTACATCAGCTATCCCAACCACAGGGTACTTCTGGAATAGATCCCTAAGCTCTCTAACAACCTCAACCTTCCAAGGCTGTATCTTAACACTCCTCCTACCCACAAGCACGGCTACAACCCCCCATCGAACCCTCTACTGAAACATACACAGCTCACCATAGAACTCCATAGTGGGCTTGGGAGGCTCCCCAGGGTGTGACGCGGCTCACGATAATCTACTAGCCTGTCTTCAACCATAAAACGTTTAATGTGATGGGAGGGCATCTCCGAGAACCTCGCTTACAAGGGTTTCAACTCAACGGGGGGTGACATGGTCCTCTTGATATAGATAGCTCCTATCCTCTGAGATCCTAGCTTAGACTCTACTAGATCCAGTACTGTTAAGGCGTTCTCAGCTAAGTCCTCAACGTTCATATCCTCCGTTCCAATACTACAAGCTATTTGAGGTTGGTTTCTAATCCTAACCCACACAGCTCTACTGTATCTATCCACAAGCTCCCTTACATTAGCGTTTGGTGGCACAGGGATTGGAGCTTTACCTCTAGGTCCTAAGGCTGGGCCGAGCACCTTCCCGGCAACGCCCATTATATCTGCTCTCACAAGAACCCAGTCGCATCTCTCAGCCACTCTCTTAGCATCCTTCTTGCTAAGAGCCTGTATATCGTCTCTGGAGTAGACTTCAACTCCAAGCTTCCTAGCCTCCAATAGCATATCACCTTCTGCTACGAAGCAGACCCTCTGAGCCCTCCCTACGCCTCTGGGGAGGATAACGACCTCTCTTAGCTTAGCCTCTTGTGATTTAAGATCTAAACCACTTAAAACCACAATCAACTCTACGCTCTGCTTAAACCTCCTAGGCTTACCTACCTCCAGGCTCCCCTTAATAGACTCTATTATAGCCTCCCTACTAAATGGCATAACCGACTCCCCAGGATCATATTATACCGAGGCTTAAAACGTTAAGCTGAGATCCATTTATCCTCGTACCTAGCCAGTACATGGTCGTAAGCTCCTCTATCAACCTCCATTGAGACAACCTTAGGATCCTTCCCGTCAACGGTTATACCTATGCTCCTAGCGGATCCAAGCACAGTCTTAACCGCAGCCTTTAAGCTCCTAGCTAGGAGATCCTGCTTCTTCTCTAAAGCTATCTCAACAACCTTCTCGAACGGGAGATCCCCGATCTTCTTATGAGCTGGATCCCCGCTAGGCTCTGAAGCCCCCACAGCTTTCAACAACAACTCTGTAATAGTAGGCTTAACTCCCAACGCCAACCCCTAGGACGACA
>JAJHQN010000036.1 GCA_020833325.1 Desulfurococcaceae archaeon
TCGTATATGAGCTCTGGGTCTCTTACGTTCATTATCTTGTTGTAGAACTCTCTATCGCCTCCCCCTTTGAAGTCTACTGTTGCTGCGTCCATTAGGTTTCCTAGTTGGTCTACAGCTTCTGGTGTCATGTAGCCGTTTGTTACCATTGTGTTGAATAAACCTTTCCTGTGTGCTAGTTTTGCTGTATCCTCTAGGAATTCGTAGAATATTGTTGGCTCGTTGTAGGTATAGGTTATACCCTGTGCTTCGTATGCTAGGGCTAGCTCTACTATCCTCTCATCTGTGAACTGAACACCTGCAAGCCCCCTCTCAAGCCTACTCTGGCTTATCTCCCAGTTCTGGCAGAATTTGCAGAAGAAGTTGCAACCTACAGTTGCTATGCTTACAACGCTACTAGCTGGGTAGAAGTGCATTAAAGGCTTCTTCTCAATAGGGTCGAGGTTTACAGCTGTTAGTAGGCCGTAGACTAGAGTGTACAGCTTACCTTCAACGTTAAGCCTAACACCGCAAACCCCATACTTACCAGGGGCTATGAGGCAACGTCTATGGCATAGGTAGCATTCAACCCACCCATCCCTACCGCTAACAGACCTCCAAAGCCTAGCCTCCCTAACATTAGGTCTTTCAACTAGGTTAAGCCTTAAACTCATACCCTATACCGTTATAAAAGGGGATGTCCGAAGTTTAAAACCCTAAACATATAATCTCCACATGTTAAAAACGTTCTTATAGGGGTTGGATACACTTTTAAGGTTGCGTGTTTATAAGACTACTGGGGCTTGATATGTCTTCAACAACCACCTTCAAGTTTGGGGTTGAAGGTCTCGATGAATACTACCCCGGGGTTCTAATCCCGGGGACGCTGCTCGTCATAGCAGGTCATCCTGGTTCAGGTAAAACATCTATGGCAGCCCAGCTCTGCCACGCTAATGCTTTGAATGGTAGGAGGTGTCTCTACGTTAGTACACAGGAGACTGAGGAGAAGTTTTTAAAGTTCATGGCCAGGTTCGGCTTTAACTTCGAGCTCCTAACAGCCTCAGGCTATTTTAGGTTCTTAAGACTCCCACTTATTAGTAGTGAGGATGCCCTCGACGGAGTCCTTGAATCCATTACAAGTGCGATCCTAGAGTTCAACCCTAGCATAGTAGTGGTTGATAGTATAAACCCCATGACCAAGGTTATAGTAAGTGATGCTAGGAGGAGGGCTCTCCTACAAAACTACTTCTACAACATAGCATTCGATATAAAGGGCTTAGTAGTCCTCATAGCCGAGGTTCCACTAGGTAGAACCACCATAGAGGAGTCGGGTGATGTGGAGTTTGTCGCAGACGGGATAATAATATTGAGGCACGAGCTTAGAAACGGGCTCGTAGCTAGGAGGATGGAGATTAGAAAGCTTAGAGGTGCACCCCTAGAGCTATCAGAGCTACCATTCACAATAACAGCTTACAACGGTATAGTAGCCCTAGTACCTCCAAGAACTAAGAGCTCTAGGAGGGGAGAGGAGCTTAGGAGGTATAGGGTTGAATGCAAACCTCTAGAGGAGGCTGTAGGGGAGTTTATAGGAGGAGATGTGATCCTTGTAGCAGGAGCTCCACATGAGCTAACATGGGGAAGTGTGTTAAAATGGATTTCAAGGATAGCGTTTGAATCTAAAACAAACATGACCATAGTATCCTACAGAGGCTCTGAAGAGGATGTTAGGAGAGTTCTAAAAGAAATTAAACTAGGAGAGCCCACCCTAGGGGATGTACTGGAGAAAACCTCTGTAACAACATTAAACCCAACACTCCTAAGCCCTGAAGCCCTCTTCAGCCTAGAACTAGAGCATTTAAACAAAGTTAAACCAGGTGTAGCAGTGGTTTTAGGTGTTGACACCCTAAAACACTTATACAAGTTAAACCCACTCCTAGTGGAGAGGCACCTTGACATAGAGAGGGGGGCTGCGAAAGACCTGGGAATACTATTATTTAAAGTAGCTCACATAACATCAATAGAGGATATAAACTGGGAGCTACCGAGATCAGATGTGGTTATAATAGTTGGAGATACTGTAACAGGGATAGCTGGGGGGAGGGTGGTAGCTTATAGGATGAGCGGTTCTGGGAAGCTTGTAACTTCTAGGGATCAGTTGAAGGAGTGCTTCTAAGACAACCTCAACCCCTCGTAGGCCAGGCTGGAGGTAAATTACCATAATATACGTAAATTACGGTTGTAAACGGTAGTTTATATATAGTTGCTGATTTAAACTCCCTATAGGCTGGTATCAAGTGGAGTTGAGGGAGACTTTGATTAGCGATGCATACGGGAGACCTCTGGAGAGCCTTAGAGTGCTTGTAACAGCGGAGTGTAATTATAGATGTTTCTTCTGCCACCTTGAGGGAGACCCCCTAGGGGCTCCTGCAAGACCTGGTTCTAAACCTCCTCTTATGACCCCAGAGGATTACAGTATTGTTGCTGAAGCTGCATGGATTATTGGGATTAGGGGTTTCAAGGTTACAGGTGGGGAGCCCCTTATCAGGAGGGATATTGTAGATATTATCAGGGCTCTAGCGTCCAGCGCTCCTGACAGCGATATATCTATGACGACTAATGGTATGCTCCTTGAAGCTCTGGCATCGCGCCTAGCAGGTGCTGGGCTTAGGAGGGTTAATGTTTCTATTCACAGTCTTAGGAGGGAGAGGTATAAGTTCATAACTGGTGTTGACGGCCTCGATAGAGCCGTTAGAGGTGTTAGAGCAGCTGTAGACTCAGGGCTTAAGGTTAAGGTTAACGCTCTACTACTACGCGGTGTTAACGAGGACGAGGTTTTCGATTTAATAGAGTTCTCCAGAGGTGTTGGGGCAACACTACAGTTGATAGAGTTAATACCAGTTGGTATGGGGGCTAAGCTACTTAAAACCCATAGATTCTCCCTTAGCTTTGTAGAGGAGAAGCTCAGGGAGATGGGGGCTGTAGTTGAGGTTAGAAGCCTCCATAACAGGCCTGTTTACAGGCTACCAAATGGGGCTGTGGTTGAGATTGTTAAACCATACTCAAACCCCGTATTCTGCTCCGGCTGTAACAGGCTCAGGCTAGACTCCTCAGGTAAGCTAAGCCCATGTATAAACTGGAGGGGTGAGAGGGTTGATTTGCTATCGAGGATTAGAAGTGCTAGGAGTAGGGAGGAGGCTGTAGTGGAGGCTGTGAAAGCATTATTAGAGGCTAACTGGCTTAGAAGACCATTCTACCTATACAATGTACACCATGATGGAGTTCCAAGTGCTATCAATAGCTCTAGGATAGATATTCCGAGGAAATCTGATAGCCTAAGAGTTTTACAGTTGATAAGTGAGCGCAAACTCTCCGGTAAAGGTTAAGATTTAATCTCATGAGCTTACATTTGGAGACGGGGTTCTCATAGGGACTAAAACCCCTGAGGTTACTAGGAGGAACCCTAGTATCCATAGCCCTGCTGTTAGGCTACTCCAACCCCACAGTGCTAAAGCTACCACCCCTACACTCGCCACCAGGCTCCCTGAGAATACAACCTTTGAATCCACCTTAAACGGGCACCCCACCCTATATATGAGCCCCCCAGCTGATACCACTAGGATTGATGCTAGGAGGGATGCCATTATAGCTGGTGTCAGCCCGAAGGGTATTGCCGCTAGGGCTGCTAGGAGTGTGATGCTATGTAGCTTCCTAGACATTAAAACCGCTAGGGTTGACTGTAGCACTATGTAGGGTGCTAGTATTAGAGTCTCCTCTACGAGGAGGAGTGTTGATGCTAGTGTAACGCTAAGCCCTGAGATTAAGATCTCGGGTCTTGGGGGGGTGAGTGCACGGAGGGTTACTGGGATTAGGGGTGCTATGATGACTAGGGGTAGGGGTGCTCCTAGAAGCTCCACTAAGGCTAGTGATAGGAGTAGGAGGGCTGTATAGACTAAAAGTAGAGCTAGAGAGTCGAGTAGGAGGGCTAGGGTTGAGAGGGATAATGTTATGAGAGATAGCCTTAGGAATACAGGGGCGTGGCTGTGGTCTAAGAGGGTTACCATAGCTCCTAAACCTGCTAAAGCCACCCCAATACAGGCTAAAGCCCTATGACCTCTACAACCGTACATAGAGCTTTCACCATGATGGTAATGGTATCTCCGAGGCTAGAACCTCTAACGGTACTAGCACGAAGACTATGGCTAGCGTTGGGGTTGCGAACTTGAATATCCTTAAAGCCTCAGCCTTCGAAGGGCTTCCCACGAAGTATGCTACCCTTATGGATGCTAGTAGTATGAATACCGTTGATATCAAAGCTGCCACATAGCCTCTCGATGTGATGTATGCGAAGAGCCATACAGATAAAGCCATTATCGCAAGGTGTGCTATGGTTAGAGCTGAGAACACTCTAGCATTGTAGATGAAGGGGGCCATCGGCACGTTAGCCCTCCTATAATCCTCCTCTAGGAAGTACGCTAGAAACCATACATGTAGAGGTTGCCATGCGTAGACCACTAGAGCTAGGAGAATCCCAGGTAAAGTTATAGCCCCAGCACCTGCAGCCCAACCCCCCAGAGCTGGCATGGACCCCGCTATGCTACCAACAACTATGTTGAGAGCTGTAAACCTCTTAGTGAGCTCCGTATAACCTATTATGTCGAAGTAGAGACCGGCTAGGATGGCGAATAGAACGTACTCGTTAACCGTGGAGGCTACAAACACAGCTAGGACTAGCATTAAGGTAACCCCGAAGAGGCTCTCCCCGAGGCTAAGCCTACCAGAGGGTAGGGGTCTCCTACTAGTTCTTCTCATCATAGAGTCTAGGTCGTAGTCAAAGTACATGTTCAACGCTGTCACACCACCTATAGCAGTGAACCCTAGTATCGCTAGCTTAGCGAGCATTAGCGGGTCGAGGGGGGCTCCTGTTGCAATGTAAGCACCATACATGGTAAGCATGAGTAGAGCGGCCTGCCTAGGTTTTGTAAGCTCTATAAAGGCTAGGGTTTTAGATGTTAGAGCGGCCACGAGATCCACCCCTCAATGTAACCTTTATATTGTATAGTATGAGGGTTTAAATGCCTTATTTATATGAGTTTCTAGTGGTGTCCAGTTACCTTGGGTATCCCTATTGGCGATGAGAGGCTGGCTGTTAGGGAGGCTCCTCTAGTCAACCTAACATTGATAGCCTTGAACTCCACCTTGTTCATTGTAGGCGTGCTCGCCCCCTGGCTTTTAGTCCCTAGTGCTAGGAGCTACTATGATGTCTTGCTCTCACTCGGTGTTATCCCAGCCTATGTTGTTAAGGGTGAGAGGGTTTACACTCTAATTACATCAATGTTCCTACATGGGAACTTAGTGCACCTCCTCGGTAACATGCTCTACCTCTACATATTCGGTGATAACATAGAGTTTGTATTGGGGAGGGCTAGGTATATACTCTTCTACATAGCATCCGGGGTTTTAGCAGCCTTAACACATATAGCCATAGCTGTTATGTGGAGCCCTGACTCCCTCTACATACCAGCTGTGGGGGCTTCAGGGGCTATCTCAGGCGTTCTCGGAGCATACCTCCTCTTATTCCCCCACGGGAGGGTTAGGTTTATAGCATTATGGGGGTGGATCCCGGTCATCCTAAACCTCCCAGCTACAATCTACATAGGCTTCTGGTTCCTATACCAGCTTTTCATGGGTATTGTAACTGTTGGAGCTCAGGTTAGCGTTGGAGTAGCATTCTGGGCCCACATAGGTGGTTTCATAGCAGGCCTCCTACTAGCACCCATACTCGTTAACAGAAGGAGGCTTGCAATAGCCAGGATTGAGTACTATGGATACCATGAATACTACGTGTGAATATCAGTCTTCCATTACAACCCCGAACCTAGCTCTCTCAAAAGCCCCCATAAGGATGCTAGCCATTTTAACCATATCAGGTGCGCTGAGGCTCTCAAGTTCAACGAAGGAAACCCCTTCGAAGCCTAGGACCTCGCCTACAGGTCTAGACATCTGGATGTAAACCTTAACTAGAACCCTATCACCACAACTAGCTAAAACCCAGGGAGGCCTCTCCAAGGTGATACAACCTGAAGCTCTGAGAGTCTCGGATACAACCTTTATAACACTAGGTAACTCCATAGGAGTCTGAGTTACCACCCTAAACCTAACCTTATGCAAGTAGAACACCACATTTAATAAAGCCTAACCACAGTTTTAAAATAGGGTTAGCCGGTTGTTAAAGGAAACACTCCCACTTAAAGCCCTAACGTTTATAACACTATCAGCCCCGGTTAAACCAGGTACAGTGAATAGGATATCCCTAGACTCTGAGTTTGAGGCTAGGCTATTAGAAGCTCTCACACTCGTAGAATTCATAGATAAAGCTTACACTCGAGGGAGGGAGCTGGCTGAAGGTAGAATAGCTGCTCATAACATGAGCTTAGGTGATTTAATGGCATCAGCTCTGAGAAGTTCAATGCAGCTAACAGGGTTAAAGCCCATACTAGGTTTAACAGTAGCATCGATAACCCTCTCAACCCTCAAGGGCTTATCGGACTCTCAGGGTAGGAGTTTGAGGGGCTCCCTTAGGCATCTTATAACATCAACTCTATACAGAAGCTCCCCAGAGGATAGTGTTAAACTAGTGGAGGGCTTAGAGGCGACTGGTATGTCTAATGCTTTAACACATCTTAGAAACCGAGGTGTTACGAGGAGTAGGATATCCCTTGAAGCTCTAACCCTAGGCCATCTATATGAGATCCTAAGCTATGTCGATACAGGGTTTATGTTGAATTTAAAGGACCTAGACATCGTCTTGGAGCTCTCGAAGAAAGTTGTTGAGGAGAAGAGTGTTATAGCAGCCGTCTCGAAGGCGTATGTGGAGCTAGCTTCTAGTAGGAGGATTATTGATGCTAGAGGTTTTAGCTTGAAGAGTTTAAGCGATCTCCTCAGGCTTGATGTAAGTCTAAGGGCTAGGAGGGAGGAGCTGGACTCCCTCCTCGGAGGTGTCTACGCTGTTGTAGCATTAGCCTCTACGGAGAGGTGGCCTTGGATTTAAAGATTGAATGTACATGTTTAGATATAAATTTATAAATTTAAAACTAGTATAGTATTAATGGTGTCCCCTTTGAGCCTAGATATTGAGGGTAAGCTTTTAGAAGCTACCGTTAAACTTATAGAGGCTGCAACTGTGTGGCTTCCTGAGGATGTTGAGAAGGCTCTTAGGAGAGCTTACGATATTGAAGATAACCCTACTACCAGGAGTTTCCTTAAGGCTATGATTGATAATGTTGAGATTGCTAGGAGTAAGAGGCTCCCAATATGCCAGGATACGGGGATTGTAATGTTCTATGTTAGGGTTGGCGATAGATTCCCTTACACAGGCCTTCTACCATCAATACTTAAGAAGGCTACTGTAGAGGCTACCCGCAGGGTCCCCCTAAGGCCTAACACCATAGATGTTATTACAGGTAGGAATCCTGGTGATAATACTGGGAGGTACATGCCGTGGATTGATTGGGAGCTCGTTGAAGGCATTGACTACGCTGAGGTAACAGTCTTACTTAAGGGAGGTGGGAGTGAGATTGTTGCTAGAGCTCGCAACCTAGTACCAGCTGAGGGGCTTAAGGGTGTTATGAAGTACGTTATAGAAGCTGTATACGAGGCTGGACCCCAGCCGTGCCCGCCTATCATAGTTAGCGTTGGTATTGGAGCTAACGTATCTATAGCTATGAAGCTTGCTGCGAAAGGGCTTCTTAGACCTGTAGGTGTTAGACATGAGGATCCGGAGGTTGCTAAGCTTGAGGAGACACTACTCCAGGCTATAAACGGTATTGGCTACGGAGCTCACGGTATGGGTGGTAAGGTTACAGCATTGGATGTCCACGTAGACTACGCTCCAAGACACCCTGCAACTCTTAGCGTAGCGGTTGTTATGAACTGCTGGGCTGCACGTAGAGCTACAATGAGGGTCTACGCTGATGGTAGGATTGAATACATAACACATCCCCATTTGAATAAGGAGGTGGTGTGAGGTGGCTGAGTATAAGCTTAGAACCCCCTTATCAGAGGATGTTGTTAGGGAGCTTAACGTAGGTGACATAGTCTACCTCACAGGCATAGTTGTGACAATGAGGGATACAGGGCATAAGAGAGCTGTGGAGCTCCTATCAAGAGGTGAGAAGCTACCGGTAGACATGAGAGGCCTAGCCCTATACCACGCAGGCCCCGTGGTTAGAAGGGTGGGCGATAGATGGGAGGTAGTAGTCATAGGGCCTACAACAAGCACCAGGATGGAGGTCTACGAGTACGATGTCATAGAGAAGATGGGAGTGAGAATGGTTATAGGCAAAGGAGGCATGGGGCCTAGGACGGCTGAAGCATGCAAGAAGTTTGGAGCGGTATACACAGTATATCCTGGGGGGGCAGCAGCACTGCAGGCAGAGCAGGTTAAGAGGGTTGTAGATGTGCACTGGCTAGACCTAGGAGTACCAGATGCAATGTGGGTATTAGAGGTTGAAAACCTAGGACCACTAACAGTAGTGATAGACTCTAAGGGTAGGAACCTCTACGAGGAGATGTATAGAAGAGCTAGGAAGAAGATAGATGAGGAGATATACCCAGCACTTGGTATAAGGTAACCTTCAAGGTCTAAGGACTACGGCTCCCGTAACACCCCCAACCTTAACCCTCTTTAAAGCCTCATTAGCATCCTCAAGCTTGTAAACGTTAACTGTAACCCTTACACGGGCCCTCCCAGCTACCTCAAGATACTCTATTACATCCCTTCTCGTAACGTTAGCTACACTCTTAACCTCCCTCTCCATCCACAGGTGTTCTGTGTAGTCGAGCGCTATTGGGCTCCTCTTCCTTATAACATTTACCACCAACCTCCCCCCGGGTTTTAATAGGCTGAGAGCTCTAGCTGTCACCTCTCCTACGGGCGTGAAGTCTACGGCCCTATCAAGCTTCTCAGGAGGCTCAGCTGTTGGAGGTCCAGCCCAGTCCGCTCCAAGGCTCTCAGCAAGGGTAGCGTGCTCCCTACTCCTAGTGAACACTAGTATCCTAGATGATGGGTAGAGCTTCCTAGCAACCTGTATTATCTGGTGTGCTGATGCTCCGAAGCCGAAGAGCCCTAGTGTCAGCCCATCCTTCATACCTAGTAGCCTTAAAGCCCTATAGCCTATGGCCCCAGCGCATAGTAGTGGTGCCGCCTCGAAATCATCGTAAACCCCGGGTAACCTGTAGACGTAAGCCTCTCCAGCCACCATGTACTCAGCATAGCAGCCGTTGAAATCACAACCAGTAGCCTTAAAGGAACCGCATAGGTTCTCCTCACCCCTAACACAGTAGTTGCAGGAGCCGCAACTCCACCCAATCCAAGCAACACCAACCCTATCACCAACCCCTACCCTAGACACACCACCACCAACCCTAGCGACAACCCCAACAGCCTGATGCCCTAGTATAACGGGGAGTTTGCAAACCCTCCTACCCTCAACGATATCAACATCAGTCTGGCAAACACCACAAGCAGAGACCCTGATCAAAACCTCACCGAAACCAGGCTCTGGCACATTCAAATCCATTAACTCCAAAGGATCATCCTTCAAAGGCAGGCTAGGATACCTCCTAGGCTCACCCTCAACTTTAATCTCAGCACACTCCCTTAAAACCATAGCCTTCACTGAGCTCCCCACATCAAAGTTCCTAGAACCCGTGGTTAAAATAATAGCACTGGCAACCGCCGTTAACCGGGGGGTTAATGAAAGTTGGAATCCAGCTAATAAGCTAAAGCAACCCCTACTACCATTATGCTAGTTGAAGAGCTCCGCGTAGAGGCTCGCTCATCCATGGAAATCCGGTGAAGCTACATGGCTTAAGGTGGTTACCTTAGGTTAAAGGTAGATCGTGCTCTACGCTAGTCGCATCTAGTAACCTTAGTTCTAAGAGTCTCTAGCCTCGTAGGCTATAACCTGGTTATCCTTGTGATTTTAAGCTATCCAACTATCCGTTTCTGTAGGGTGTGGAGGGTGGCTAGTCTTAGGGTATTGGCTGGTATTGTGGTTCTCGTGATTGTACTAGCAGGTTTACTTGTAGGTTTCAGGTTGTTACAGCTCCTGGCGAGCGGGAGAAGGTTACCGGGGCTTCTACCGTTACAGAGTCCCCTACTCTTGCTCCTGTTAAGTTGACTGTTGTTACTAGGCTTGCTCCTGAGGAGGGTGAGGCTCTTAGGTCTAGGTTTCTAGCGAGTGGTATTGCTAGGGAGTATGGTGTTGTTGATATTGTGTTTCTTAAGGAGGATGTTTCTAAGTGGCCTATCTACGCTAGTGAGGGTAGGGCTGATGTGTTCCTAATTGGCGGTTATGCTGTTTACAAGGATCTATGTGATAAGGGTTACCTAAAGCCTATAAGGGACCCTGAGGTTCTCGGGGTTGCTGAGAGTATAGGTGCTCAGGTTTATAGGGGGGCTGATGGGTCTGTATGCTTCATAGCTGTTTCTAGGACTATCTTCAGCTATACTGTTAACACAGAGTTTCTATCTAAATACAACCTCCCAGAGCCTACGTCTTGGGGTGATCTGTTAAACCCTGTGTACTCGAAACCCCTCCTAGTTGGGGAGAGCTTCGCGTCATTCCCTAAGCCTAGTAAGAGTACGACTGCTGCTAGAACAGTACAGTTGATACTACAAAAGTATGGTTGGGATGAGGGGTGGGCTCTACTAACTGTTATAGGGGCGCTCTCATACATTGTTGAGAGCTCCGAGAAAGCTAGAGATGATGTTGCTCTGGGAGTCTCAGGCCTAGCCCCTACAGTCCTAGTCTACGGGGTTAGAGCTGAGGAGGCTAGTGGTGGTAAAGCTAGATTTGTGGCTGCGAGAGGGGAGGTTCTACCGGATGTAAGCCCTGTAGCTTTAGCTAAGAACACGCCTAATGAGAGAGCTGCACTAGCTTTCATAAAATGGCTTCTAAGCCCTGAGGGTCAGAGGGCGTTAGCAGAGCTCTTCTACTACCTACCATACGTTAAACCTGAGGGTACAAGGCTTGAGGAGGTCTACGAGAAGGTTAAAGGTAACATATTCAACTACGACCCGGAGGATGCTGCTATGTGGGAGAGGGCTGCAATATACTACTTTGAATCTGCCATAGGGGATCCTGATGCTAACACCCTACTTAAGAAGGTTTGGGTTAAGGCTGTGGAGTTGTATAACAAAGGTGTTATTAGAGGGGATGAGCTTAGATCGATAGCTATAAAGCTAGGCTCACCGCTAACCATAACATTGGAGGGTAGAACTGTGAAGTTCACAAAGGACTACGCTGTGGAGATTAACAAGAGGGTAGCTGAAGATGCCAGCTTTAGATCTGAATTCATAAGTGCTGTTAAGAAGGCCGCCCTTGAGAGATATAAGGTCATCCTTAGGGAGCTGGAGGCTAGAGGTTAGAGTGTCTAGTTCGATCCTAGCGTTAATCCCCATCGCTTTCACCACAATACTCCTCGTAATCCCCGTGGCTTACATACTAGCATCTCTTATAACGAGTCTAGGCGATGGCTTATCTTATGTCTACGTGAAGCTACCACCTGATGGGGAGCTCTACAGAGTCTATAATATGGGGAGCTCCACTCTCTTAGCTCTAACAGGCTACGATTTCGGACCCATAGCTAACACTCTGATCCTCGCATCCACAGTGTCTATCACCTCTACATGCTTAGCCTTGGTAACAGCAGTTACATGCCTTAGCTTCAGGGGGGCTCTCAGGCTCCTACTAGGATATGCAGTACCGCTTATAGCCTCGCTCCCAGCACCTCTTATATCCGCTTATGCTATCATACACCTATTCCATAGGGATTTCGGCCTACTAAACATGGTAATCGGGCCGCTTCTAGGCGTTAGGATTGCCCTTGAGGGTATAGCCGGTGTAGCTGTATACCAGATTCTAAGCTTCTACCCCATAGCACACCTCATAATACTATCCTACATGGAGTTGATTGATAGGAGTGTTATCGAGGCAGCTTACAGCCTAGGGGATAGGGGTTTAGGTGTTACATCAAAGATACTAGTACCCCTAGCTAGGCCGGCAATCCTAGTGTCAATCTCACTAATCTTCATCCTATCAGCCGAAGACCTATCAGGCCCGATAGCCTTCAGTAGGTATAACTCTGCGAGGAACACCATGTCTTATATAGCATACTATGACTTCGTATCAGAGCTAGGCTACACTATTAGTGTTAGAGCTTTAACCTACATAGCACTCCTAACAATAATAGCCGTGGCAGTCTTCACATCAACGTGGAGGTATCTAAAGTCGTACTCCTACCCTGTAGCCTCACCTGCAAGGATAATCCTGGATTTAGGCTTACTTAGAGTACCCCTAGCTATTACAACTCTACTTCTCATGGCCCTGGCTACCCTACCGACAATGCTTGTTCTAGGCTACTCTATAACAGAGGGGTGGTTTGGATCCTCCACCCCCACCGGTGTAACCATTGGTAACTACGTCAAGGTCGTCTTAAACCCGTACTATGCTAGAGCTCTAATCAATACTGTAGCCTACACTGTCGTAGCTGTAATGCTAGCGGTTACTGTAGCTTACATAGCATCTTATTCAAGCCTAAGAACTAAGAGTAGGCTATCACCTCTCGTTGAGATCTCAACAGTAATACCTATTGTTATCCCCGGTATAGCTGTTGGCATAGGGTACTTCTACCTCTTCCACAATACTTTCAAGCAAATCCCAATACTAGATCCCATGGTTAACCCCCCATTATACCTAGTCTTAGCATATGCATCCAGAAGGTTAACCTACGCCTCAAGACCTTTAGCTGCCTCACTACAGAAAATCCCCCTAAGCTTTGAGGAGCAAGCGTTAAACCTTGGAGCTAAGGTGGTTGGAACAATTAGAACTATAATACTACCCCTAACATTAAACCCTATGATGGTAGGAGCTCTCCTCACAGCAATACACGTCTCCACGGAGTTTAGCGTATCAATAGTGCTAGCTGGAGCCCACGGGGTTACAGCAAACCACCCAGCACCTGTAACACCAGTAGTGCTAGGAGCTCTAACATACAACCCACTATCAATACATGTAATGTCAGCCTTGCTGGTGGCAACACTACTAACATCAACTATAACCTCGATCATAGCAATGCTATTAGTAACAGCGCTAACCTCAGAGCTAGGTTTAAGGAAAACCATGATCCTAGCTCGTGGTGTTAGAGCCTAGATGTTAAACTCCACCTTCAACAACCCTATGGGCTATGATTTTAACAGCCTCTCTAAGCCTCTCAGAGCTCTCTACGGCAAAGCTGAGTCTCAACCAGCTCTCACCTCCGGGACCGAAGAGGGTTCCCGGTACTGCTAGAACTCTATCCTCTAATGCTAGAATTTCCACGAGCTTATCAGATGTTATTTTAATATAGTCACCGAGATCCACGTACACGAATATACCAGCTTTAGGCTTGTAGTATGCTGCTTTCGGGAGCTCCCCCTCTATAGCTTCGATGAGCGCATCCCTCCTCCTCACATACTCCCCTATCACGTGCGGGAGGAACCTAGCCCTATACCCTCCCCTAAGATACTCTAGGATTAGGAGTTGTGATGGTACAGGTGTATTGTAGCTAGAAGCCTCCCTCACATGGACTACAGCTTCAGCTACATCAGCTGGAGCTACAACAAAACCAACCCTCCAGCCTGGAACACCGGGATCCTTACTGTACGTCCCAACAGTTACAATGTAGTCTCGACAGTAGTTCTCAGGCCAAGCCATCCCAGCCTCGTAGCGTAGGGTGTAGTAAGCTATATCGTGTACAACGTAAACCCCCCTATCGCAAGCTAGATCAGCTATGAGCCTAGCCACCCCCTCATCGAGAACCCTCCCCGTCGGGTTATCAGGGTTAGCTATAACAACAGCTTTAACCCTAGAGAATAGGCCGGCGATGGGATCAGCCGGGAGCTCCAGATCAGGGTACACTGGGAGCTCCACAACCCTCAAGCCTAGAAGCCTAGCTATGGAGTAGAAGTGGAAGTAAGCTGGAACAATGAAACCCACAGGATCCCC
>JAJHQN010000001.1 GCA_020833325.1 Desulfurococcaceae archaeon
CATAGACCCCTTGAAGCCTCGACGTGGAGCGAGCGTACCCAACCTACCTGAAGCCTAGGCTTTGGGTGTACGTATACGTGGATATTAAGTCAATGCTATACACATAGTTGCGGGTGGTGGTTTACGGCTAGCGGTCTTGTTACTGAGAGGTTGAGGATTATAGGGATGCACTGTGCTACGTGTGTAACCACTATTGAGAAGGTTGTTAGCGGTATTAGGGGTGTCGTTGGTGTCCAGGCTAACCTTGCTTCCAATGAGGCTCTTGTAACCTATGATCCTTCTAGGGCTAGTTTAAGGGATATTGTCAGGGCTGTTAGGAGTGCTGGTTACGACGTCTATAGGGAGGAGGTTGTGCTTGTTGTCGAGAACATGGTTTCCGTCGATGACGAGTCTATTGTGGAGTCCAGGCTTAGGGGGGTGCCGGGTGTTATTGATGCTAGTGCTTCTCACGTAAACAAGACTTTAATCCTGTCCTTGAACCCCGAGACTGTTAGTGTTGATGATGTGGTTGAGATCCTGGAGGGTATGGGTTATAGGGCTAGGGTTGCTAGGGAGGTTAGGTTAGAGGAGTTTGGTAGGGTGGAGCTTTCAAGCCTACTTAGGTGGTCCATAGTATCCCTGGTGGTCGGCTTCACGCTCTTCACGATAATGTTGTTGAGGATGTCCCCCATAGGCTTCCCAAGCCCGTACTACGAGGTGTTAGGCTTCCTCGGCTCCACCCTCCTAATACTCTTCCCCGGTAGGAGGTTCTTCGTAGGGGCTTACAGGGCTTTCAGGAATAGGGTTGCCAGCATGGATACACTGGTAGCTCTAGGTACGGGGTCAATCTACGTCTACAGTCTAGCTGTAACACTTGGGGTGATCGAAGGCGAGGTTTACTATGAGGCTGCAGCCTTGATAATAGCGTTTGTTATAACGGGGAGGTATATAGAGGCTAGGGCTAAGCATGGTACTGGGGAGGCTGTTAGAAGGCTTCTTGAAATGCAACCACAGGAGGCCTCTATCCTAAGGGGTGGTGGTGAGGTTAGGGTTCCCCTAGGCGAGGTTAGGGTTGGGGATGTGGTTGTTGTTAGGCAGGGTGAGAGGATCCCTGTTGACGGTATTGTTGTTAAAGGTAAGGCTTACGTAGATGAGAGTATGTTCACTGGAGAGCCCATGCCTGTTGAGAGGGGTGAGAGGGATCCCGTTTACGCTGGCTCGCTTGTGACAAACGGGTGGCTTCACATTATAGCTACTAGGGTTGGGAGTAGTACGACCTTAGCTCAGGTGGCTAAGCTTGTATCCCAAGCTCAGGCCGGGAAACTTGGGCTTCAAAGGATTGTTGATAGGATTGCAGGGCTGTTCACATGGATCATAATAGCTATTGCAATAGCAACATTCACCATATGGTATTTAGTGGTTGGAGCTGGGTTTGAGAGATCACTCATATTCATGGCCTCCGTACTACTCGTAGCATGCCCTTGCGCCCTAGGACTAGCAACTCCAACGGCTGTGGTTGCAGGGGTTGGTGTTGCTGCAAGGCAGGGTATAATTGTTAGGAATGTGGTTTCACTGGAGAGAGCTAGCGAGGTTAACATCGTAGCTGTTGATAAGACTGGGACTCTAACCGTAGGTAAACCTGTTGTAGCAACTGTAATCCCAGCCTCGGGGTTTAGAGAGGATGATGTTCTAGAGCATGCAGCTATAGCTGAGAAGTGGAGTGAACACCCCATAGCCAAGGCTATACTGGAGGAGTATAGATCTAGGTACGGTAGGCTCCCAAGGGATCCTGATAGTTTTGAGGCAATACCTGGGATGGGGGTTGTAGCTAGCCTAGACGGCGAGCCTATAGCTGTTGGTAACTCTAAGCTCATGAAGGGGTTTGATGTTAACACGGAGGAGCTTGAAGGTGAAGCTTTAAAGCTCATGGGGGAGGGTGCAACCGTAGTCTATGTAGCTAGGGGCTCCAAGCTCCTAGGCCTGGTGGCGGTATCAGATAGGATTAGGGATGGGGTTGTAGAGGCTCTATGGGATCTTAAGAGGAGGGGTCTTAAAGCGATAATGCTAACAGGTGATAAGAGTGTAACAGCAAAAGCTGTGGCAGCGAAACTAGGCATAGATGATGTTTACGCAGAGCTAGATCCTGAAGCTAAAAGCGAGGTGATTAGAGATCTTCAAAGGAAGGGGTATAAGGTTATGATGGTAGGAGACGGGGTTAACGATGCGCCAAGCCTATCAAAAGCAGATCTAGGAGTGGCTATGGGGACTGGAGCGGATGTAAGTAAAGAGGCTGGGGATGTAATACTAGTACAGCCGGACCTGAAGAAGATACCTATACTGCTAAGCATAGCCGGTAAGGTTAGAAGGAGGATATACTTCAACCTATTCTGGGCATTCGCATACAATGTAATCCTAGTACCCATAGCAGCAGGAGCTCTAACACCACTAGGTATAACACTAAGACCTGAAATGGCAGCAGCTGCTATGGCTCTAAGCTCCATAACAGTAACCCTTAGTAGCTACCAGCTAAGCCGGTGGAACCCCCGTTAGCACTTGTTCTCCAACTACAACGTTTATCATAAGTCTTAACACGAGCTCCCTGGCCTTCTCAAGGTTATGGGGGTTCACGTGCTCCGGAGTATCGGTGTACCAATGGTAATTCCTGATTAAACCATTATAGAAGGACATTAAACTGGTAGCCCTCCACCTCCTCATCATAGCTGGTGTGGCATCTGTTGGAAGCAGTTTATAAGAGATTGTCTTAACACCAACATTACTAGCATAAGATCTAAGCCATATCCTAAAAGAGTCTTCAGAGCACCACGTCATGATAACCCCTTCGCACTCGGTAAACACTATATCTCCTGCTCCTGGGTTATCGATGTTGATTATTATCGAGCCCCTCCCAAGCTCCTCACGCCCTCTAAAGAACCAATGTGAACCAAGTAGGCCCACCTCCTCGGCCCCGGTAAACACGAGATGTACAGTGGCTTTATCTAAGAGCTCTTTCAAAAGACCTCCACTACCCTTAGCTAGCACCTCAGCCAAGCCTAGGAGCACGGCTACGCCTGAAGCGTTATCATTAGCTCCGGGTACATACTCATGGAATAGCTCTCTATGAATTAACGATAAGATGGAGAACCATAAGGGGGTAGAGGTGATGAGAGCTAGGTATGAGATGTAACTGTTATTGATGAAAAAGCTGACAACAACTAGAATGAGGCATAGTAGAGCGGAGGCAAAGTTTAGGATAAGTATGCTTTGTAGAAATCTTACACGTTTAGGGTTGAATACTGATGCTGCCTTAGTGCTATCGTAATGTGCTATGAGGATGAACTGGAGCGATCCTCCACCTATCCTAGCTATGATATTAGCCGATCTGCGTCTCCAGAGGATTCCCCACACCCTTGTGAGGATAGGTATGTAAAGTTCTTCCTCAACAAGTAATAGGATGAAACCTGTGAGAGCAAGTATTAACGCCCCTAGCTTGAATTTAAGCAACACCAGTAGAGGTGCTATGGCTATGAGCGAGAACACCGTTATATATGTATATGAGAATGTTGGAGGGGTGGGGAAGAACTGTAACTCCACCTTATAACCCAGATCTTCTAGGAATCTAACTATGTAATCTCTGGCTCTCTGCTCCCCACTAGTCCCAGCTCCCCTATGGTTACTCGATAGAATTACAACGTGATCGTACAAGACTCTAACCCTCATTAAACCCTTAAGATGCGAAGTCCTACCTCCTCTAGCTTCTTTATGAACGCTTCTGGATCCTCGATAGCACCCTCCGGTGGCTTGATTCCTTTAAACTCTAGTTCTCCATCAGCTATCAATAGCGCTCCTAGAGCTGCCGGTAACCCTGTAAGCCTCTTCATTCTATCCATTGCAATGTATGAGATCCTCCTCCCGCCACCTTCAATATCAACTCTAAGGCCGCTTAGCTGTAGACCGCCAACTCTGAAGACACCCTCTACTCTATGAATCACCTTTGCTAAACGTTCAATTCCACCTGGTGTCCTTACTCTTAGTAGCCTTAGCAAGAACTTTGCGAAGCCCGTCTGCCATCCTGGTATAAGCCCACCTTTAACAATAACTCTATTCTTCACATTAAGGTATCTGGGTATTGTAAGAGGCTCGGGGTGTCCAGTGTAGTATAGTTTAACACCTCCTATTGGCTCGGGGAACTCTACGTAAACCCCGTTATCTCCAGCCTTAACGTTAACGAGTTTACCGTCTAGGAACATGGGTACCTCGCCTATTAGAGCATGGAATAAATGCATGACTACAGCTAATCCCCTGGAATCGGCCGCTGAACCAACCCAGTATATATCAATGGAGTCGAGTAAGCCTAACTCGCGGGAGCCTAGCTTAGCGAGGATATTTGATAAACCGGGAGTCCATCCCATGCCAATTACAGCTGTTACCCCCGATCTCCGGGCATCCTGGTCTAAGCCAAGCTCCATTAGCGTAGCGTCGTGGTCATCACATACATCGACGAAATTTAACCCCAATCTAACAAGGTTCTCTGCTATACGATATCCATACTTGTAGAAGGGGCCCACAGCGTTAACTACGACGTCCAAACCTACAGCTACCTCCCTAAGACTTTCCACATTTAAAGCGTCAACTTTAACAGGATACGTGTTACAACCAATTGTTCTACTAAAAGTATCTGAAACGCTTCTAGCTCTCTCATAGTTTATATCACCAACTAGGATTTCGCTAACTTTAAAACCGCAGAGGGCTTCAACTACACCAGAACCCATATCACCTGCTCCGCCTAGAACAAGCACTTTCAATAGTATCACCGAATTACGACATGTGATTGCCAGTAGTTTTAATATTCTTAAGATCTGATCTGATACAGTCTTCAAGGTGTTTATAAATGCAGGTTACCTTAGAGCTCATAGACTCTGTACGCAATCTATCCTTCGACGAAGCTTTACGATACCTAGTCGGGACACTCTATCCTGAGGTTTTGGATCCACTTAGAGTACCTGGAGTGGTGCTTTGCGTGCAACCCCACCCAGATGATTGCGAGTTCGGTGCTGGCGGCACCATAGCATTGCTAGGTAAGAGTGGTAGAGACATTTATTATGTGACGGTAACGGATGGAAGAATGGGGACTTCCAATCCAAACCTATATCCTGAGGAGCTAGCTAGGATAAGGAGGAGAGAGCAGGAGGAGGCGGCAAGGCTCCTGGGGGTACGCAATATTATATGGTTTGATTTTATGGATACAAATGTCCCAGTCAACGATCTCAGGAATAGGCTTATAACTGAGATTAGAAGGCTTAAACCATCTATAGTTATAGCCCCAGACCCCTATACACGCTACGAAGCTCACAGCGATCATATTAATACTGGGAAGGCCGTTCTTGAGGCGTTGATACTCTCAGGGTTACCTCACGTTAATGACGTAGATATTAGGAACGGTTTAGAACCGCACTCAGCTAGGCTTGTAATGCTATACTACACCTCCTCTCCTAACAAATACATTGATATAGGCGAAGTGCTCGACCTAAAGATCGACGCCCTAGCTAGGCATGAAAGCCAGTTTCCTGATAGGGTCCTCTTAGAGTTTCTAGTAAAGGTAAACGCTATGCTGTATGGTAAGCTAGCTGGTGTTTCGTATGCTGAAGGATTTAAAGTTATCCCAGTAGATTTACTCCATGTAGCTCCATTCGTTGAAAGGATATAAGAGACGACCCCTCCTCGCCTTTATAGAGCGAGGTTTGCTAGACCCGAATATCATTTGAAATGCTCGGCCATCTCCTCGTTACCTGGGATTCTTAGAGTTTCATCTATAACCTTGTTTACCTGTTCTGTAGACTTAGTTCTAGGGTCTATGATGAGCCATTCGAATAGGAAATCTCTACCTCCTTCAAGGAAAGCTTCTATAGCCCATTCAGCTCTTAGGAGTCTGGGTCTTAATACGAGATTGTAAATCTTTTTAGGTAACTCTCTAAAGCTCATTCTATGGACTCCTTTTGAATCAACGATTGCCGGCATCTCTACAGCAACATCGGATGGTATACCGGGTATCGAGTCTTTATTGAGGATGTTGACTTGGTATGTGGCTCTTCTATCATTAACAATGGAGTCGATGAGTGGTACTATGGATTCACTGCTCTTCACAGGCTCTACTGTATCTGCTAGAGGTCTAGATGGATTCGCTAAAGCCTTTTTAATCTCATTGAGTCTCATATCAAGGTACATGTAATACACCTGCCGTCCAATCTCAGAGTCCGGGCCGCCCGAGGGTCCGTACCAGTACTGTTTTGTCTCTAGGTTCCAATGGTACTTCCACGTCCCCCCTCTAACGGTATCCCCAATTGGGAAGAGACCGTAGACTCTGTACATATCTATGGCTGCTGGTGACATCTGTATATCAAAGGGATTCCACTGGTTCTCCCTCCAGAACCTCCAGAAATCCTCTGATTTCCTCTCTACCCACTCGTCTATTAACGGGTATGCGTCCTCACCTCTGTATTTAAACTTTGTAAGCCATATAACGTGGTTAAACCCTAGCGTCTCTACTTCGACCTCATGAGGGTCCAGGCCTAGAGTTTTAACTAAGTCTAGGTAGCCTAGGTGACCGTGGCAAAGCCCCACCACCTTAACCTTGGTCATCCTGCTTAAGAGGGTTGTTAGTTCAAATACAGGATTGGCTATCAGCAATAACCAAGCGTCAGGTGCCTTCTCCTCTACATCCCTTGCTATATCCAGGGCTAGTTTAAACTGGTAATAACCCCATATTGTGTGGTAGTCTGAGACCATATTCCACTCCACACTATTAATACCCCTATAGTACCCGTTAGCTTCCGAGATCTGCCTCATAACCTCATAATATGAATGACCTTTAGCTAGGGCAGCGTTAATAACAAAGTCAGCGTTTTCTAAAGCTTCACGTCTATCCGTTGTCTTCCTAAACACGTAATCAGCCTTATACTCCCTAGCATATCTTCTCGCAAAATCATATATAAGGTTTAATCTCTCTTCATTGATATCAACGAAGACTATCTCGCTACCATAAAGACTTGGAGTTAGGATGAAGTCAACAACTATGGTAGAAGACCACACAGCACTCCCCGCACCTATAAACACCACCTTAGCTCTAGGCATGACACAACCCTATAGAGGCTCGTAGCAATAGAACCTAAAAAACTTTCGGTTGAAAGCTCTGCCTTCAAAAGGAGAGGGGAGAAGGCCTCCACTCACCTCAAGTTCAATAGATGGTTAAACCCCTCCGGGGGGAGCAGAGTGTTTAGCCACATAGATTTATAAACCCTTTCTATCTACGTAAAGAGGATAGAGTGGTGGTCTTAGTGAGATTAGCATTAGCAGTTCTCACTATCTCAGTGGCTCTTCTCCATGCCGAGCAGAACCTCATACCACCAATACTCCTTGTTCTTAGAGAACAGGGTATGATTGTAGGTGGTGAGAGGTGGGAGCTTTACGCGGGTTTACTCGGTACAATACCGTTAGCCCTAGGAGTCCTATCATCTCTTATATGGGGATACCTAGCCGATATCTGGGATAGGAGAAAGCTCTTCGTATTATGCATGCTGATTGGGAGTATTCCGGGGTTTTTAACAGCCTTTGCCAGGGATTATAACGAGCTGCTCCTAGCAAGGACATTAACTGGGGTTGGGGTTTATGGTAGTTACGTCATAATATTCCCTCTTGTAGCGGATATGGTTCCTTTAAGGTGGAGAGGTCTAGGCTTCGGCCTGGTCATGACAGCGTCCGGCATTGGCATCCTAGGAGGGATGATCCTAGCTGGTCTATATGCTAGGGTAGATTGGAGATTGCCATTCATTATCGTATCTCTACCCGCCATCGTAAGCGGTCTCTTATTCCTCCTAGTCTCTAGGGGTGTAAAGCTGGGAATGGGAGAGCCTGAGGTGAAGGAGATGTACGAGAAAGGGTTTGAGTATAATTATAGGATAAAGCTTAAGGAGTTTGTCTACGGCATTAAATCAACTCCAACAATCCTATTTATCGTTCTTCAGGGCATACCGGGGACGATCCCATGGGGTGTTATAACCTTCTGGGCCATAGCATATATGAACGTTAGATGGGGGCTAACGGAGTCTCTAGCAACTCTCATAATCATAACAGCAGGCCTATCTATAATAGCGGGGAACCTCGTGGGAGGGGTTCTAGCTGATAAGCTGAAAGACTTGGGATTGAGGAACTCAAGGTTGTGGGTATCGTTAACTGGCAAAATGGTTGGCCTCGCTATGACCATTGCCTTCATGTCCTATCCTTACCCCTACGGGGCTACCGATATCAGTGCTATAGCTCCTCTAGCTTTACTAGCTCTACTCATCTTTAATTTCATCTCATGGGTTAGCCCCAACGTTCAAGCTATAATAAGTGAGGTTATCCTACCAGAACATAGAGGTACGTTCTATGCTGTATTCAATATAACCGATAATATAGGTAAAACTTTAGGACCTTCTATAGGAGCTTTTCTTATCAACTTCTACAAAGGCTTAGGCTATGACACGTCTGAAGCCTACTACTTTGCTATGGTAACAGCTAGTATGGCTTGGCTTCTCTGCGCTATGTTTTGGTTACCTATGTTCAAGACCTATGGACATGATTATGCGAAGCTAAGGGAGGTTCTGAGGAGGAGGGTTTCAGCTTGAACATATATGTACTTGGAGCTCCACGTAGGAGATTGGTGGTTTAAATGCTAATACCTAAAGGGTTCCTATTAGGGTTCTCTGAGTCGGGATTCCAGTTTGAAATGGGTTTACCTGGTTCCGAGGACCCTAATAGTGATTGGTGGGTATGGGTTCACGACCATGAAAACATGCTATCCGGGGTAGTTAGCGGAGATCTCCCTGAGAACGGCCCAGGATACTGGAACCTATATAAGGTTGACCACGATCTAGCTTTCAAACTCGGCATGAACTGTGCAAGGATAGGGGTGGAGTGGAGTAGAGTGTTCCCTAAGCCCACCAGGGATATCCGCGTTGATGTGGATAGAGATGAGGATGGTAACATAGTGTGGATTGATGTTAACGATGTCGTTCTAGAAAAGCTTGATAGCGTGGCTAACGCGGATTCCGTTAATCATTACAAGTCTATACTTGAAGATTGGAAGAGTAGGGGGGGAACTATTGTATTGAACCTAAACCACTTCACACTACCACTCTGGATCCACGACCCCATAGCTTTAAGATCTAACGGATCCTCTAAAGCACCTTCAGGGTGGTTAAGCGAGGAGACAGTGGTTGAGTTTGCTAAATACGCTACATACATTGCTTGGAAACTAGATGGCTTAGTAGATCTGTACTCTACGCTTAACGAGCCTAACGTAGTCTACACAGCAGGCTACATTATGGTTAAAACAGGCTTCCCACCAGGCCTCCTAAGCATTAAGGCGGCCACAAGAGCGGCTAAGCATCTTGTAGAAGCTCATGTTAGGGCATACGAGAACATTAAGAGGATAACGAGGAAACCTGTAGGTATTATAGTCTCCTTAGCTGCTATAGAATCCATAAGACAGGAGTATGAGGATGTAGCAGGACTAGCAAAAACCCTATACAACTACTCCATACTCGACTCTATAACACTAGGATCTTCTATGATAACAGGGTCTAGAGAGGATCTAAGAGATAAGGTGGACTGGATTGGAGTTAACTACTATAGCAGGCTCCTCGTCAAACCCTCAAAAACCCCTGGTTTCTTCGACATTGTTAAAGGGGCGGGGCTCTACTGTAACTCAAAAGATGTGTCCATAACCGGAAGACCTTGTAGTGATATGGGCTGGGAGGTGTACCCTGAAGGTTTATCTAAAGTGCTAGAAGAGGTGTGGAGCAAGTATAGAAAACCACTCATAGTAACTGAAAATGGAATAGCGGATTCAAGGGACGTTTACAGACCTAAGTTCCTCATCTCACACATATCCCACACTGTACAAGCGTTAAAAGAGGGGGTTGACGTTAAAGGTTACCTTCATTGGGCTTTAACAGATAACCTAGAATGGGCTCAAGGTTACTCTATGAGGTTCGGTCTAGTGAAAGTAGATTACGAAACCAAGAGGAGACTCCTAAGACCAAGCGCCTTGCTATTTAAGGAAATAGCTGAAAGCCGAGATATCCCCGATGATATGGACCTCTACTAGTCTCTATCGCCTCCCCACTTATACGTTCTAAAGTTAAACTCTCCTCATATTATAAAGGAAGACGCATGAAGCTTCTTTAAATAGTGGAGGCGATGCCAAACATTATATTTGTTATCTTAGCTGTCAATGTCTTAGAGACATGTAGTTTGGCGTAGTTAGTGTGGGTTTAATTTGATCTTAGCATCTAATGCTACGAGCTTGCCTTCTTTTGTTAGTGCTAATGGGTTTACATCTATTTCTTCTATCTCCTCCACCTGCTCTACTATCTTCCCTACGCGTGCTATTGTTTCTGCTAGTTTTACCGGTTCTAGTTTGACTCCTCTATAGCCATCTACTAGCTTCCATATCCTCGTCTCCTTTATCATCTCGACGGCCTCCTCTAGGGTTAGTGGTGCTAGTCTAAACGCTACTTCTTCGAGGAGTTCTACCATGTAGCCTCCTAGCCCTACCATAACTGTGGGGCCTAGGAGTTTATCTCTTAGAGCTCCTACAGCTATCTCCGCCACATGTTCTACGTGCTCCTCCACTAGAATACCTGTTAGTGGTATATCCGCTTTCCTTGAAAGTTCTAGGAGCTTTGAACATTCGCTAGCCACCGTCCCCGGGTCTCTTAATCCCATCACAACCCCTCCTATATCGCTTCTATGGAGCATTCGCGGTGATACAATCTTCAAGACGACGGGATAGCCTAGCTTCTCCGCTATGTCGATAGCCTCCCTGCATTCTAAGGCTAGCTCGTACCTCGGTATTTCAATGTTATATGCTCTGAGTACACTCTTAGCCTCATGCTCTCCTAGCGTCAACCTACCCTCCTCTAGAGCTCCTCTAACAAGCTTTCTAGCGGTGGTCACAGCCTCATCTGGTACCGTAACCTCAGCTCCACGCTCTCCTCTACTAAGATTTGCTAGTCTAAGTAAAGCTAATACCATGATCGAAGCCTCCTCTGGGCTGAAAGCCACGGGGAGCCCGGAGAGCCTAAGCTTTAAAGCTAGATCTCTCGAATACCCACTACCAGATACTAGGATGACTACGGGGATTCCGCTATCCCCAAGGTATTTAGCGTACTCTACAAAGCTATCAACATCCATAGCCACTGTTTGTGGCTGGTTAACAACAACTAGGATATCTACTACCTTAGAGCTTAGGAGCTCCTCCACAACTCTCCTATACAAGCTTGTAGGGGCGGCACCTGATAGATCTAGGGGGTTACCTAACGCCATATAGCCTGGTATTACGCTCCTAAGCTTAGATATAAGCTCCTCGGGGAGGCCGGCCAACCTTAAACCCCTACGCTCAATAGAGTCCGATAGGAGGACTCCCATACCGCCAGTGTTTGTTACAACAACGATCCTATCACCTTTAGGCCTAACCTTAACCCTACCTAGAACCTCAAGTACGGATACAAACTCCCCTAGGCTCCCAACCCTTATAACTCTAGCTTGACTTAAAGCTCCATCCAACACCCTAGCTTTTGTTGTTAGTGCAGCTACATGGGTTGAAGCGGCTTTCGATCCGGCCTCGCTTAAACCACCAACTAGGACTATCACTGGTTTAACTGTACTAGCCCTTCTAAGAGCTCCTAGTAGCCTCCTACCCTCCTTAACACTCTCAAGGTACAATCCTATAACCTCGGTTTTAGCATCTAGGGTTAGGAGCTCCACTAACTCCCACATCTCGATATCTGAGGCGTTACCAATGCTAGCGAATCTCCTAAGACCTACGAGCCTCTCCCCCATTAGATCGAGTATTAGACTCCCCAGAGCTCCGGATTGCGATATAAGGGAAACCCCTCCCTTCAACGGCATTAGCTGCCTCTCTGTTGACACAAAAGTAGCGTTTAAAGGAGTTTCAGTATCAACTACACCTACACTGTTAGGGCCTAGGAGCCTTATGCCATACCTCCTAGCTATCCTCACAACCTCCTCTTCAAGATCACCCCTACCGGCTTCGCTAAAACCACCACTATACACTATAGCACTCCTAACCCCCACTCTACCGCAATCCTCTAGAACCTCTGGAACACTACTAGAAGGCGTTATGATAAGAGCTAGGTCAACAGTACCAGGCACATCCGACAATCTCTTATAGACATTCCTACCTAGCACAACCCCACCTCTAACATTAACAAGATACACGGGCCCCTTGAAGCTTGAGAGGACATTTAAAGCAAGCCCTCTACCAAGAGATCCAGGCCGGTCACTAGCCCCGATTACAGCAACACTTCTAGGTTTGAAGAGCTCTTCTAACATCACCACCAGCTCTCAGCTAGCCTACCCTGTTAAGGCTTGCTCAACAGCTATCTCCGGGTTAAAGCTGATGTATTGAACCATACTACCCCTTATTATAGCCCTCCCAAGCTTAGCTACAACCTGCCTACTACCCCTAACCTCCACCACATCCTCTAATATAAGATTCATAGTGTTATCAGTTATCTTCAACACCCCC
The DNA here is from genome assembly GCA_020833325.1 of Desulfurococcaceae archaeon. GTDB lineage: Archaea > Thermoproteota > Thermoprotei_A > Sulfolobales > Acidilobaceae > DSZV01. The sequence goes on from JAJHQN010000001.1 coordinate 12,569, forward strand.
ACATACTCGCTACCATCCTTCAGCTTAACGTAGATAAGCGAGTTAACAGCATCCTTCAGGTACTTCAGCGGATTCACAAGCCCCTCAGCCATCAAGTACACCTCTACTCAAACACCACGGTTCAATGCTATTAGCTAGGTTTAAAAGCCTTACCATGCAGTCACCCCCAGGACAACAGCAACTACACCCCCATCTCGTTAATCGCGAAGCTAACGTACAACCCGTAGAATCTAAGGCCTATGGGAAAGAGAACTACACGGGAAGGAATCTGCTCCAAGGAAGTCCTCAAGCACCATCACTAGAGCTAAGGCCTTTTAAGCTTCATGATTACCTGTATCACTCATATACTTTTGTAAGTGAAATCTCTTCAAACCTTGAAACTAGTATAGACGTATAGGTTTGAATTCTAAAACCTCCCATGCTACTCTTGTGCACACTAAGACCGGAGAGGTTTGAGGCCTACAAGCATTCTAAGCTCAGTTTACCCGGAGGGGAGTTGATATACCCTCAGGTGACTGGAAGGCTAGAGCTCCCCTAGAGTGATATTAAAGTCTAGCAAATCTCGCCTTTCAATGCGGGGTAGGACCTAAGCGTCAACAAACCTTTAGAGCGTAAAGCCTTTTTTAACACCCAGGGGTGTACTGCTAGGGTGGTGATGAGGCTCGATTGAAGTCGAGGGTTTGGGGTCGCGAGGTTAAACCCCGCCTTGGAGCACAACGTATCCCCGGGCTCGGATGAGATGTTGGAAATCATAATCCCCCACCTGGAGGGGTGACACCCTAGACCTAGGGGTTCGAAACCCCGTCCTAGAAGGGCGGGTAGGGGTCGTCTAGGTCTTGTTAACTGTTGAGAGTCTGGGTGGCGGGGATCTGAAGCTGGTGGAAAAGGAGAGACTACGAGCTATTATCTGAGAAGCGGTAAAGCTGTGCTATTCTCCTAGCTACCCTCCCAGCTTCTTCAACTGCCTTCTCGTATAAATCTCTTGTTACCAGGTTTTCCTGTAGAGCTCTTTCTAGCTCCTCGGAATCTTTGATCTCAGGCTCTTCTCCGGGCTTCTTAATGACGTCGATGTAGAGGTCTAGGTATCTTATTGATTTAAATCCTATCTCAGCTGGGGTGTTAATGTTAACGTAGACTCCTAGGAGTTTTCCATCCTTGCTATAGTACTCGTGGATTGTATGCCATTCTCTAGTGTCAATTATGGTTCTAGAGTAGTCTCCGGGCTTCTTTTCCACATTAAGCCCGTCTAGGGTTCCAGGTGTTTTGAAGACTCTTGTAAGCACCATTCTAACACTATCGCCTACAGTGTAGCTGTCCACGGTGAACGGACCTAGGCTGGCTTTCCTACCATCCGGGATTCTATGGTCTATGGTGACCTTCCTACCTTTCAGGTTTGAAGCTATATATGATATTATAGCTAGGCCTATCCTGCTCGTGGCATAGCCTAGCCTTAGGGATTCCTCGCTGAAGTCGACTAAGCTGGATTCCTCGAAGCCCCCTGCTTTGAGGGAGTGGTGGTACTCTATTGTGGGGTGTATCTTAGATCTAATGTTGTCGAGTAGGCTCTTAGCAGGGGATGTAATGTAGATTAATGATATGTACTCGCCTCTAGCTAAAATCCTTGGCTCTCGCTGAGGGGGGTCGCTTGCTAACCTCATAGCCATCTCAGCTAAGCTCCTAGCCTCGCTTGCTACCTCTACAGGCTCCCCGTACTTACTATTACTTCTAAATCTAACGTGAACCCTCGATATATCAACTTCAGCCTTAATAGACTCAACTAGTTCAAGCCTCCTAGCATCATCTCTAACATGCTCGCTGAAACTAAAACCATCACCTGGAGTGTACACTGTAGTGTAAAGACCCACAAGTGCAACACCACTCCTTACAAAAACGGGATCCCCTCTAGATAGCGACTCTTTAACAACATAACCTCTAATAACCTCGCCTTTCGGAGGACACTCCCCCTGAACAAGACCTTCAACACCTCCAGGTAGTAGGGCTTTACAATCACCTAAGCTTACAGCATCAACAACAGTATATAGCCCCAGCCTACCCCTCCTAACACTAACGTATCTTAACTCCTCAACTATAGCCTCCTCAACCTCTCTACCATAATCCCAAGGGCTACCTAGGACTAATAGCGTATCAGCATCATCATCAACACTTTTAACTGTAATCTCAGCTGGGCCCTCGACAACAGGTTGTCTAAGCCTATCCCTTAGAACGTCGCTTACATCGGCTAGCATGAAACCCCTATCAACCAACACCTGGGAGAGAGCGGTAGCATATATACCCCTAACTCTAACTCTGATCAAGACCTACAACCTCCCCATCCTAGATTCTACAAACATGTAAGGTCACATCGAATATCAATCCTTAACAGTTTCAAGCACTGATATAACCTGCCATATCCTAGTCCTAGCGTGGAACGGCATGTTGGGATCCTGGCTAACATCGTCTAGAATGCTTATAGCGTTAGCCGCTCTAACACCAAAAGATAACCTCGTATCCCTAAGCTGCGTGAGAGCATTAACAGCAGCCCTCCTAATATTCCTTGGAACACCGGTATCATTGATTATAGAGGCTAGTAATGTCATAGCATACTTAACCTTAGCCTCGTTAGCCGTTTGAACATCCGTGGACACCTTAAACCACCCCCTCCCCTAAAATAGCATTAAACACGTTTAAACAATATAAGCCTTTAATAACACCTCACACTCCCAATCATTAACCGGGGAGTTAAACGAGCATTCGAAAGCCTAGAATCTAGAGCTTGTTCGATGATGGTTTCCCATGTGTAAAGCTTAAAGCTATCAGACTTTCTTCCCATGTGGGTGGAGTTTCATCTCCGGGGGTTTTCGGAGGTGTATCTTAAGCCTAGAAAGAGCTTGCCTGATGTAGGGGAGCTCGTTGTAGGTACCGTTAGAACTGTTATGGATATGGGGGCTTACCTAGAGTTGGATGAGTATGGTGGTTTACAGGCTTTTCTACCGTGGAGCGAGGCTACATCTAGGTCTGTTAGGAGTATTGAGGATGTTGTTAGGGAGGGTCAGAGGGTTGTGGTTAAGGTTATTAGGGTTGATAGGGTTAAAAAGCATGTTGATGTTAGCCTTAAAAGGGTTATGGAGGGTGAGAGGAGGAGGAAGATGGCTTTCTACAAAAGATATGTTAAAGCAGCCTCCCTGATAACATTGTTAGCCGAGAAGCTCGGTAGGAGTGTTGATGAAGCGTACAGGGATGTCCTGTGGAAGCTTGAGGACGCCTACGGGGATCCCATGGTGGGGCTTGAAAGGGCTGTTTTAGAGGGGGAGCAAGCTCTTAGGAGCTCCGGTATCCCAGAGTACTGGGTTGAACCCCTCCTTGATATAGCTAGGACTCATGTGGAGGTTAAGGTTGTAAGGGTATCAGGTATACTCACAGTTAGATCCACAGCTAGCGATGGACTATACAGGGTTAGAAGCTTCCTCTTAAAGGTTAGGGAGTTGTTTGAGGGAGAGCCTAAGATTAAAGCAAGGCTCTACACTGTAGGAGCTCCGAGATACAGGGTGGATGTGGAAGGCCACGACTTCAAAACACTAGAGTCAACTCTTAAGAGGGTTTTAGAGGAGGCGGCTAGAGAAGCTGAGAAACTAGGGTTAGAGTTTAACTTCGAAAGGCTTAAAGAGTAGTGTTGCATATGAACTGGCTCATGAGGAAGTGTGTTAGATGCGGGAGATACACGTTGAGAAGAGATACATGCCCCTACTGTGGTGGAGAACTAATAGTACCCCACCCTCCAAGGTATTCTCCACAGGATAAGTACGTTGAGTACAGGTATAAGCTCAAAAAGGAGAAAGGCCTGCTCTAGCCCACGTAACTTCAAACAATAGTGTGAGAGATCCCGCTACCTCCTCATAACAAGCAATCCTACAATTAGAGCTCCTAAAACAATAATCACTATGGCTACAACAGATAGAATCACACCCCACGTTAACCTCTCCCCACCCCTAACAGCCTCAGGAGCAGGCGTTGTAACCTGCGGTGGTGACGTGGGTGTAGTGAGGGTCGTTGGAGGTGTTGTAGCCCCCGGTGCTTGTAGCAATGATGCTAGGTAGCTCTCCACCACCTTAACATTCGGGTCGTCAGGCTTCTTCCCAACATATCCAGCCATTACTGTGAATAGCTCATCCCAGGATTTAGTCTCAGCCCCGACCCTAGCCTTAACCCTCTGTGATATCTCAGCCTTCACGAACTCGTCCAGGTTAGGATATTTGCCAGCCGCACTCCTGAACATAGATACCATTTCATCCCAAGGAGGGGCTATACCGCCCCTCGCATGGCAAGCAGTACAGCCGAGGCGTTCGAAAGCAGATATTAGCTTCAGCCTCACTAGGCTGAGCTAGAGAAGCCAAGATCGATGAGGTGAGTAGAGCTCCAATAACTGAGACTAGCAGTAGGGCTCTAATCATATTAAGCTCCTCCCTCCAGGAAGAGCTGGCAGTCCTAAGGCTTAATAACAAGTGGTATATACGTTTTATTACTTGTTACCTGTTAAGTTTACACTTGTCTTTTGACTCTCTCAGAGCTTGGAGAATTATATGCTGTGATCTCTTTCCAAGTGATTGGCGGTGGTATTGCTTGTTCAAGGTGGTTGGGAGAGAGAGGGTTGGGAGGAGTAGGTATTCAAGGTATATTGTTATGTTTTCAACTAGGTGGCCTGAGGGAGCTCGTAGCGTTTATCTTGTATCTACGTTTACCTCACTCTATCCTGGTAGGTTTGAGCTGGCACGTTTCAGGGATAAGGGTATTCTAATGCTAAGTTTATGGGACGATCTATATCCCTACTGGTTTTCCGTTAATGGTTTCTCCTTAGACCTCGATGGTGACAATGATGAGAGGGTGCAGGTTAGGTTGGCTGGTTTAGAGAGACCTCTTGAGGCCTCACTTGCAAGGATTGGTGTTAACGATTACGCCATGGCCTCTAGTGGTTTAAGGGATTGGGTTGATCTAGTGGTTCACGATGAGAGGAGCCCTATTTTCATCTCAAAGATGGAGGAGTATACGGTTTTAAGGTTATGGTTGCCTAGAGGTGTTGTTGATAATGTGATACTTGAATATAAGGGCTCAGGCCAAGGGGGTTTTGTTGAAAGTGATATGGAATTGGTTGGGAGGAGTAGGTATAAGGATTACTATGAGGTGTGGGTGAAAGGGGGTGTTGAGGGCTACCTTTTCAAGCTTAGGGTTGACGGTAAAGTTGTTCTCTTCGGTAGAGATGGTGTAGGAGACGGAGCCCCGATAACCCCTGGTGTGCCGCTAGGGTATAACGAGATACCGTGGTGGGTTGGAGCCACATACTATATGGTGTTTGTTGATAGCTTTGAGAGAGCTATTGAAAAGAAGGGTGTTAAGTTAATCGATGTCTACGAGCCTAGGGAGCCCGGATACTATGGAGGGGATTTGATTGGCTTGCTTAGGAGGATTGATCATGTAAAGTGGTTGGGCTTCGACGCTCTATATCTAACCCCTATCTATGTCTCAGCATCCTATCATAGATACGATGTTATAGATCATTTCTCCGTAGATCCACTATTAGGAGGCGAGGAGGCGTTCGAGAAGCTCCTAGAGGTTTTAAGGTCTAACGAGTTGAAGCTAGTCTTAGACATAGTAGTCCATCACACATCGCCATGCCATAAGAGTTTCCTGGAGCTCCTAAACAAGGATGTAAATAGGATGTACAGGCTGGTTAGGCGTGTTGGTGAGGTAGAAGAGAGAGTATTGAGGAAGCTCGGGGAGTTCATAGATAGAGGTTGTAGGGGTAGGATCGGGTTAGAACATGAAAGGAAACCCTTCTACGAGTCGTTCGCAAGCACATGGCATATGCCTAAACTGGATCACAGCAAATCACATGTCAGGAGTTATGTTAAAAGAATCCTATCACATTGGCTTAAGAAGGGAGCTGATGGTTTCAGATTCGATGTAGGCCACGCTATCCCAGATGGTTTCATGAAAGAATACTATGATCATGTTAAGAGGGTGAAGGGAGACGCTGTCGTCATAGCGGAGGTCACGGTAGGAGTTGATAGCTACCCTCTAGGAACCACTATGGACTCGGCGACAAACTACGATCTTAGAGAGAACCTGGTAAAGTTCTTCGTGCTAAGAGAGCTTAACGCTCATGATATGGAGGGATTGCTAGCTAAACAGTACTCTAGGATACCCGTAACCTCGGCATTATCTCTCATAAACCTACTTGGAAGCCATGATACACCGAGGATTAAGACTATAGCTATGGAATGCTATCCGGATTGCATTAAGAGGATGTACTTCACACTCTTCATACTACCGGGAGCTCCCGCAATATACTATGGTGATGAGATTGGAATGGAGGGCTCTGGAGATCCAGATTGTAGAAGACCCATGATATGGGATGTGGATAGATGGGATAAAGATCTCTTAAACTACATTAAGAGGCTTCTAGATGTTAGGAGGAGGCTTAAGGCTTTAAGATATGGTAGCTTTAAAGTTAGAGCTCTAGACGAGGACACCATGGCGGTGTACAGGAGCTATGAGGGAGAGCATGTTCTAGGTATTGTAACTCGTGAGAAGCGAGTGAACTCTGTAGAACTAGGTCTAGGCGGTGTAAGAGAGGTTTTAGTGGGCTCTGTTAACTATGGCAATGTGGTACTAGAGGGTGGTGTTGCACTATTAATGATATGAGTAAGCCGATGTAAGTTATTTAAAATCCCCTCTCATCCTATCCTCTGGTGACGGTTCGTGGAGGGTAGCAGGCTTCTAAAGGCTTTCACGCTACTAGCACTGGTAATCCTCGCTACATCAACTCCCTTGGAGGGCCAGAGAGTGCTGGTATCCGTCTCAGACCCTGAGGGTGATGATAGGGGTCCTGGGTATTACGGTTATCCAACAAACCCTGTGTTTAAACCTGGTGTTTTCGATATGGTTAAGTTTGAGGTTGTAGATGAGGGTGTTAGGCTTAGCTTCCGTGTTACATTTAAAGAGCTAGGTGGTAACCCTTGGGGTGGCCCTAATGGCTTCAGCCTCCAGAACATCCAGATATATGTTAGGACTACCCAGGCTGGTTTACCGTCTAGAACTGATACTCTAGGGCTTAATGTCGTCTTCGCCCCCTCATATGCATGGCATTTTGCCATAGTAATAGTGCCTGGTTGGGAGGAGAAGATAGTTCCTGAGGGGCAGAGATCCGGTATATACTACTACGGCTATAGCGTAGTCCAAGACGGGGTTCTAGTTGTTAAAGTTGATGGTAACACTATTACAGCCTCTGTGGATAAGAAGGCCCTTATAGATGTAGATAACGTGGCCTCATGGACCATAGTTGTAGCTGTAGCAAGCTACGACGGCTTCGGGCCTAACAGGGTTAGACCAGCAGGGCCCGTTGGTGGAGAGTGGGTTTTAAACGGTACTAAGTATGCTACGCCAGAGCAGAGAGCCAGAGTAGCTAAGGCCATAGCAGCTGGAATCGAGCCAAGGATCTTAGATCTCCTAGTCTACTCGCCAGAGTATAAGGCTGGTATAACAGCTGAGACTCAGTACAAGTGGCTTGACAGTTACAACCCCGATCTAAAACTTCTAGCTACAATACCGCCAATCCAGATCCCACCAACCACGGTAACCATAACTAACACTATAACTAGTACCGTGACTAGCACTATAACGAAGGTTGCAACAGAGTTGAGAACAGAGGTTCAGACTACTACAGTAACTGAGATCAACTGGCCTATATCAATACTCCTCCTAATTGTAGGCTTAGTAGTAGGCATTATCGTAGTTAGATTTATCCTAAGATAATAGAGCTCCTTTAAGGAAGAAGACTCTTTTTAAAACCCCAGAAGATTCCCTCTTTCTACGGTGCTACCGGGTATGAGTGAGGCTAGATTAGGGGCTGTAATGCTTATATTGCTCCTTCTATCCAGCACTATATACATTAGCTCTTATAGAGTTGAGTCTCAAGGAGCCGAACCTTTATACCTGGTTATTGTATGGCATTATCATCAACCGTGGTATTACGATGTTACAGGTGGTAGCCTGGTGCTACCGTGGGTGAGAATGCATAGTGTTGGTAACTACTATAAGATGGCCTACATACTATCCAAGTACTCCGATATTAAGGTGTCCTTCACATTCTCAGGTTCTCTGCTAGCTCAGCTCAAAGCTTATGTTGATGGTAATGTTACTGATTTCAGGCAACAACTGTCATGGAAGATTGCTAGAGGTGATAGTCTATCGGTTGACGAGAAGTTTTCAATGCTACAGATACCTGGAGGGTTCTTTGATATAAACTGGAATAGGATAGTTAACGTAGTCCCAAAGTATAGGGAGTTGAGGGATAAAGCGCTGGAGGCTTTTAAAAAGCATGTAGGTCTCCCCGAGGAGAGGTTTAAGGAAGCAGTTGTGGGGGAGTTCACAGAGCAGGAGATCCTAGATCTAGCATGTCTCTTCAACCTATTCTGGGTAGATCCTCTAGTCTTAAGAGAGGTGTATCCTGAGCTCTACAAGGTTAGAGAGGGGTATCTAAGGGATAGGGATTACAGGTGTAGTAGAGATGTTCTGAGAGTGATACTGGAAACTCATAACAGTATAATGGCTAAGACGATACCGGCATACAGGGAGCTCCTGGAGCGAGGTCAGGTGGAGATAGTACCAGTACCCTACAGCCACCCGCTAGCACCTCTACTCACAGCCTCTGGGATGGGGGAGGATTTAGAGTTACACGTTAACCTAAGCTTGAACCTGTTCAGGAATGTCTTCAACTACAGCCCAAAGGGTGTATGGCCTGCTGAGCTAGCTGTTAACGAGGATGTTTTCAGGGTGTTCTCTAAGCTGGGATTATCATGGTCTATAGCCGATGATACAGTATTATCTAAGTCAGTCCCCTCTCTGAAAACATCTCATGTGAGTGGTGTAAATGTTGCTGAGAGCTACTTCTGGGTATTAGACTTCGACGGCAGCCTGTTCTACGTTCTATTCAGGAATAGTGATCTAAGTAACTTGATAAGCTTCACCTACAGCACCCTACCGTACACGAGCGCTGTTAGTGATTTAATGTCAAAGCTTAGAAGTATAGCGTCAGCGTCCCCGGGAGGTGTAATTGTGATAGCCTTAGATGGTGAGAACCCCTGGGAGCACTATGAGGAGTTCGGAGATCTATTCCTCCTAGAGCTCTACAAACAACTATCCCAAGCTCAGAAGGAGGGGGTTATCAAGACTATAACTCCTAGCGAGTACATAGCTATGAAGAGAGGCTATGCCAGGGAGCTTCCAGCGCTTGAGCACCGCTATTTAAACCTTAAATCCAAGGATGTATCAGATATACCCATATCGTACTCTGAAGATGCATACACAATACTGCCGAGGGAGCCTAGAAGGGCTAGGATTGCCGAAGGATCGTGGGCTGGAGGAGAGCTAGCTATATGGATTGGCCAGAGGCAGGAGAACGTAGCGTGGATGCTCATGGTTAAGAGTAGAGAGGATGTACTAAGAGCTGTTGGTGTTACAAGCTTGAGGGAGGCTTTCCACTTAAACCCAAAGGCTGTAATGTATATTCTAATGGCTGAGGCTAGCGACTGGCTATGGTGGTATGGTGGTGATGGTGGTGGAGTGTTCCCCTCCAACGTTCTATTCAAACAGTACCTTAGGAAAGCCTACGATGCGGTAGCTCTAAGAGCTCCACACTTCCTCGAAGCATTGTTTAACCCAGATGCTACCCCTGTGGGTGTTCTTAATACAGATGTACCTAAACCGGTTGATGCAGAGCCCAGGCTCGATGGTGTTCTAGACGAGCCTCTGTGGGGTAACTCTCTAAGAATTAATGTTGGCGAAAGGCATGTTAGGGAAGCCCTTGTAGCTGTTAGCCCTCAGAACCTCATCATTGGTTTAAAGTTGGCTGGTGTAGACGGTACAGGTTTAAGATTGGCTGTTTATCTAACGAATCCATGGAGGAGTATAAGCCCCTACGATCCAGGTTATAATAGCTTCTTTAGGGATGGAAGTATAGCCCCTATGGGCCTCTTCTACGAGGTACTCGTAGATTTAAGGGATGTAAGGGCTAGCGTTAACGTAGCTGATGGTAGAGGGGGGTGGGTTAAACTATTTAACATAGATAGTATAGCTGTAGGGGGGTCTGTGGAGCTCCTGGTTCCATGGAGGATGCTCTCCCTATCGTCAGGCGATATAGTCTACGTGGTGGTCGCCGTGTATAGTGGTGGCGTTCTCGTTGAGAGGAGTGATAGGGTTGGATTGACACATGTAGTCCACGTTCCAAGGGCTGTGATTGCCCCACAGGCTAGGGTAGTATTTGAAATGGTGGATCCTGAGGGTGATGATGATGGTGCTGGAGGTTACCGCTACCCGTTGAACCCTGTGTTCAAACCCGGTGTCTTCGACCTCCTCAAGTTCAGTGTTAGCGTTACCGGGGATAAGGTGGTGTTTAGCGTGTATGTTAAGAGCCTAGGTGGTAACCCTTGGGGTGGCCCTAATGGTTTTAGCTTGCAGTACGTACACATATACATTAGAACCACCTTGGGAGAGCGGGGTAGGGGCGACACGCTGGGTCTCAATGTTAACCTAAGCGATGATAGTAGATGGCATATAGCAATCCTCATAGCACCAGGCTGGGGTTCTGACCCTGTTCCTAAGGGTGAGAGGGCAACCATATACTATGCTAATGGCACTATGGTAGTTCAAGATGCTCTCTACAAGGTCTACGCAGACCCCGTAGCGGACGCGATAGTAGCTGAGGTTTCAAAGATGCTACTACCAGATGTTGACAACATAGAGCGGTGGGTTTACACTGTATTCCTAACAAGTTATGATGGCTACGGGCCTGATAGGATAAGACCCTTCGGTGTTGAAAGCCAGGAGTGGGTTGTAGGAGCTGGGGCAAAGTATGCTCAAGCCATCCTCTTCAACGTCATACCCAGGGTTATGGATCTACTCGTTCCCACAAAAGATGAGCAGTACGCCACGCTTAACACATTCAAGGTTGATAGGGAGAGGGGTGTGGCTCAGATGGCGGTCGTTAAGGGTGTTTCAAAGACCGCTGTAACCCAGCCTCCGACCAAGACTGTTACCGTAACAGAGGTGGTGGAGAGGAGTGTAACATCTATAGTTGAGAGGTTTATCGAGAAGCCTAAAACCATAACAGAGGTTCAAACTAGGACGAGCGGGTTGCTACTAGCACTCCTGGCAGGCCTAGGACTTGGACTTATCCTCTCAGCACTCATGTTGAGGCGGAGATAGCCTAGCTACTGTCTTAAATTCTCTCCTGTATTTCTAAATAGTGGATGAGAGCTTGGCCGATGTCAAACTTAGGGGTGTAACTAAGAAGTTTGGTAGAGTCGTAGCTGTCAACAGGGTTACACTCGATATAAGTGATGGGGAGTTCTTCGCAATCCTAGGTCCTAGTGGTTGTGGTAAGACTACACTGTTAAGGCTCATAGCAGGTTTAGAGTTCCCAGATGAGGGTGAGATTCTAATAGGAGGGAGGGTTGTGAACAACCTACACCCCAGGGATAGGGATGTAGCTATGGTATTCCAGAACTACGCCTTATACCCCCACATGAGGGTTTTCGATAACATAGCATTCCCCCTCATGGTTAGGAGGAGGGAGCTGGGTCTCGATAAGGAGGCTATTAGGAGGAGGGTTGTTGAGGTAGCCAGGGTTCTAGGCATAGAGGGGTTGCTCGATAGATATCCTAGAGAGCTGAGCGGTGGTCAGCAACAGAGGGTTGCTCTAGCAAGAGCTCTCGTTAGGGAGCCTAAGGTTTGGCTTCTAGATGAGCCTTTATCAAACCTGGATGCTAAGCTTAGAGTTCAAATGAGAGCTGAGCTTAAATCACTGCAGAGGAAGTTCGGGGTAACAACGGTGTATGTAACACACGATCAAGGGGAGGCGATGAGCCTGGCTGATAGGATAGCGGTCATGAACGAAGGGAGGGTACTACAGGTTGGAACACCAGACGATCTATACCTAAAACCATTAGATATCTTCGTGGCAACATTCATAGGAAGTCCCTCAACGAACATAATACCATGTAATGTGGTGAGCGTTGAAACGCTAGAACTAGAGTGCGCTGGGTTCAACCTGAAGACCGGTATAAGCTTAGATCCCGGTATCCTGAAGCTGGGAGATAAGGTCTATCTAGGTGTTAGACCGGAGCACGTGGAGATACGTAAATCCCAGGATGAAGGTGTAACATTAAAAGGTAAGGTTACCATCATAGAACCCCTAGGCTCTCAATCCATAGTAACGTTAAGCTTGGGTAGCGAGAGTATTAGAGCTCTAACCTCTCGGGATTTGAAGGTGGATGTCGGCGAAGACGTGTACATTAGGATAGATGTTAGCAAAACACTATTATACGATGCTAAAACAGGCAAACTCCTGCTATAACCAGCATGATGATGGGGTAAAACCCGTAAGGGTTACCTTAAGAATCTCTAGAGACATTTATATTAACTCTCAGCTAAAACATAGAACTAGAGGTGGTAGGCTTGGCTACCAGTTCACCTAGAATTATTATTGCTGTAGCAGCCCTCCTAGTCCTTATCATCATTGCAGGTATCCTATTGGTTACAAGGGAGGGAGCTCCAACAACTCCCACGTCGCCCACACCAACCCCAACACAAACTCCACCCATAACAACTCCCCCCACCCAAACACCTCCTGTAACGCAACCCGAAACTGTTAGAGAGCTTGTTATAGGTACTTCTAAGATTAGAGTTCCACCTGACTTCTACGAATTCGTATCTAAGGTTAAGAGGGGGGATGTGAGGGTTACCATAAACTTCTGGACCGCTATGATGCCCTTCGAGGTTAAGATAATCGATAAGGCTGTTAAACAGTTTGAGTCAGAGTACCCAGGCGTGAAGATCCAGTATACTGGTACTGTTGCTAACATGAAGGAGGCTATTAAGGCGGGGATAATAGCTGGAGATGTCGAGAATACAGCACATGTATTCACATGGGCTCATGATTGGACAGGCGAGATGGCCGATGGAGGTTTCATAGTGAGCTTGTCAAAGTACCTGCCAAGAGAGACTATAGAAGATCTAAGGAAAGAGTACGCGGCCTTAGCCTTTAGCTCTGGAGTCTACAAGCTGGAGCTCTACGGCCTACCTTGGGCTATTGAGGGTATAGCTTTAGTATGCAACCTGGATATGACCGGGGGTGCCCTACCGGGGAAGTTTTCGCAACTGGAGGAGATTATGAAGAGGTGGTATAACCCTGAGAGGAAAACCTATGGTCTTGCATGGCAGATAGACCCGTATCACGTCTACCCATTGATAACAGCTTTCGGGGGGTTCTACTACGATGAGGATAGGGACGCTGTGGGGGTTAATAGTGCTGGGGCTGTGGAGGGCTTCAAATTCCTTCTATCAAAGGTCTTCCCATACATGTTCACAGGAGATCTAGGTCACGAGGCTCAGTTATCTATATTCGAGGAGGGTAGAGCTCCCTGTATAGTAACGGGCCCCTGGAATATACCTAGGATAAAGGAGAAGGTGGCAAGGATAGCTGTTGGCCCCATACCGGAGATTGATGGTATGAAGCCGAAACCCTTCTCTGGAATCAAACTACTCTGGATTACCAAGGCTGCCGAGGCTGATAGGAATAGGCTCTATGCTAGCATACTCTTCGCTTTATGGTTCACCTTAAACGATGACGTCACTAGAATGTTGATGGAGGAAGCGGGCTTCATCCCCGTGAAGGTTTCATCACTAGACTTCCTAAGAGCTAATAGGGATAAGTACCCTATTATAGCAGGGTTCTCCATGGCATTAGCTGACAGCACCCCCATGCCTAAATCAGTTAAAATGGCTAAAGTCTGGGGTCCAGTAGCTGAAGCTCTATCGAGTATGATAACAATCTATAATGAGAAGGGGCGGGAGGAGGCTGTAGCTAGTGTTAGCAAGCTACTAGACGAGGCTCAGAAGAAGATACTCGAGGCGTTTAAAGGCTAGGTGGAGGGCATCTAATGACCTCAGCTAGAGAGAGGCTCCTCTACCCTTTAAAGATCGCAGCTCTCTTAATCCTAGGTAGCCTAGTGGTCTACATTTCATTCTCAATATTCCCTATAGCATACTCCATATACATAGCGTTTACAGATGCCTCCGCAAAGAACATAGCCCCAGGCCCTAGACTCTACGAGCTTAGAGAAGCTAAATCCCGTATAACAGAGTACCTTGAGTCTAGGAAAGACTACATTGTAGGCGAAGCCGTTAAAGCTAAGACTCTGGTAGACGAGACTATAACCATCCTCGATGAGCTCTCAACGACAATAGCTAGTGCTACATCGGAGAATATATCGGTAGCCGCTATCAATAGGATGAGAGGGGATGTGGATGGAAGGTTGCTTGAGGTTAAAAGTATCGTGGTATCAGAGTCTACGAAACTCTACTTGGATCCAAGCATAGTTAACCCCTTGGATAGAGCTCTAAGAACACTAGATTACAGGGTTTGGCAGCCCGTAGACCAATTACTACTCTACAAGATACATGTCACAGAGGAGGATCTAGCTAGGTTGAAGGAGACAGTGCTACCAGCAGTAAACGAGGCTAAGATACTGTTAGGTGAAGCTTCCCAATCCCTAGAACTTGTAGGCTCTAACTACAAAGGGTTTATAGGTAGAGCTATGGGGGAGATCGATAGGCAGATTGACGAGTTAACGTTACACTTCGTGGGATTGGAGAATTTCAGGAGATTATTTGATAACCCTAGATTTCCATACTCACTATTTAAGACCCTACTCTTTGTTGTAACAAGCGTTCCATTAAAGATGATAGCGGGGGTTACCTTAGCTATCATATACACCTCACCCCTTATACTTGGTAGGAGGTTTACGAGAGGCCTCCTCCTACTACCATGGGCTATCCCTATACTACTTAGTGTAACCACGTGGAGAATACTTTTCACGCCTGAGAGGGGTTTCCTGTCATCTACTATAGAGGGGCTTCTAGGCTACAGGGTTGACATATATGTTAACGAGTGGCATGCATTCGCTCTATACAACATTGTAGAGGTGTGGCTAGCATACCCCTTCGTTATGACAGTCACCATGGCAGCCTTGGCTAGTATACCTAGAGAGTATTTGGAGGCAGCTTTAGTTGATGGTGCTAGAACATTTCAAACCCTTAGGAGTGTAGTCCTACCACTAATACTTAGACCTCTAGCCTTCGCAGCTATCCTAACCACTGGAGCCTCGCTCCAAGCCTTCATGATACCCCTTCTAATCAATAACGGGGGCCCTGCGAAATCAATATCTCTACCCGGTTACACTCCAACCACTGGTTACTCTAATGAGATGATGGTGTTATACGGATACAATAGAGCATGGCTAGACCAGGATTACGGGTTATCAGCCGCCACATTCCTTGTTGTAGTCTCCATACTTCTAGTCTATGCGGTGGCATGGTACTATCTACTCTACAGGAGGGGGTGGGCTAGTGTTTAGAGGGTTCCTAGACTCCATGCAGGTTATTATAAGGATCTTCTTAACAGTACTAGCTTTAATCCTGGTCTTCGCACTACTATACCCTATCATATACGTTGTCATCGTATCCCTACTCGTAGGTCAAACCCTCATTATATCCATTGATGCTATTAGGATGGGCTTAACCGTTGATAGATATCTTGGGACTATTAACGATCCTGATTTCGTTAGAGGGGTTACTATGAGCCTTGTAGTAGCGTTCCTCCACATAGTCTTCTCAGTACTCCTCATAACCCCTGCTGCCTACGCCTTCTCAAGGTTTAAGTTTAGAGGTAAGGATACCATACTAATACTCTACCTCATACTAAGCCAGGTAGGCGGAGGCTTCGGGATTGCAGCATTAATAGCTTTATACGTTCTACTTGTTAAACTCAACTCCATAGGGCTACCGGTCATAGGCAACCCTGTAGTCCTAGCCCTCATATACACTGCGTGGGCCGTCCCATTCCAGACATGGCTTATAAAGAACTACTTCGACTCCCTCCCGAGAGAACTTGACGAGGCGGCTTTCATAGATGGTGCATCGTGGGGTACGATAGTGTTTAAAGTTATACTACCTGCATCAAGGCCCGCCATGACAGTCATAGCTCTATTCTCCTTCATGGGGGCGTGGGGCGAGTTTATTATAGCTAGCTTCATTAAGGTACCAACAGTGGCAGCCTACATATATCAGACGGCCGCAGGTCAAACAATATTCTGGGGGGATTTCGCTGCTAGAACAATCCTCTTCTCAATCCCAGTAGTCATACTCTTCGTTATAGCACAAAGGTATATAGGTGAAGCTATGAGGTATGGTGCTGGCAAGCTTTAAACCCCATAACCGTACATTAACGGCTCCCCAATTACTACAGGTTTACACTACCTGTCTACATTAACCTGTATCTCTCACTAACTATCCTCATAAGCTCGTCCTCTACGTGCACCTCCTCGAACCTCTCCGCACTCCCATCCAATCTGTGGAGCTCCAGTAGCGATCCATTATACTCTTTAACCCTCCCAATTACAGTTACCTCCACCCCCACTCCTTTGAGTCTCCCTAGGGCCTCCTCTACCCTACCCTCTGGTATTGTTGCTATGAGGACCCCTGAGCTTATCAGCTTCAACGGGTCTACTTTTAGAGCTCCACATATAATCCTAGTCTCCTCTGCTATTGGTATACGGTTCTCCCACACCTCTATTGTCTTCTTCGAGGCGTAAGCTACCTCAGTCAAACCCCCTATGAGGCCCCCCTCTGTTGGATCGTGCATTGATGTTGCGTAACGTCCCTCCGCTAGCTCCAAGGCCTCCCTTACCACACTTATCATCTTAGAGTACCTCTTGGCCTTCTCTAAAACCCATCTAGGCACACCTCTGCCTGAGAGCTCCTCCTCGAAGTCGATAGCTAGGATTGATGTACCTTCTACGGCGGCACTCTTAGTCATAACAACGTAGTCTCCAACCCTAGCTCCGCTGGTCAAGACAAGCTTATCCTTCTCCACAAGACCTAGAGCAGTCATAGAGATTATGGGCCTATCGAGACCTGGGGTGTACTCAGAGTGACCACCAATAACCATAGCCTCCAGCTCCCTCAAGGCAGTATCAATCTGAGATGTTATGGAGTCTACGAGATCCAAAGATGAACCCTCAGGTAGTAGGATAACTGGGAGGAACCACCTAGGCCTAGCACCTCTAACAGCAACATCATTACCGGCAACGTGGACGGAAAGCCAGCCAACACTAGCAACCGCCCCAGTGATGGGATCGGAGTGGACGACAAGATAGAAACCACCAAGATCTATTATAGCTGAGTCCTCGCCAATAGCTGGGCCTACAACAACACTAGGATCTCTAACACCAACCCTACCAAACACCAGGTTAACGAGAACGTCAGGTCTAAGCTTCAACTCAAACCCCCCATGACAGGTTAGAGGCAACCTTTAATAAACCCAGCCCTTCCAAGCGTTAAAGAGGTCTACCACGTGATTCCCGCAATACACTCAGCATGGATAACATGGCGTCAACCTAGAGCTCTCAAGGAGTCACCGGCTATGCCCATCACTACTACATGGTGCTTATTCAATGCGAAGCTACTACGATGACCACAGGTGCTATCTAAGGTAACTCCTACGAGCATTATGACAGCTACCCGCTTATGAGCTTAGGAGCCTTTAGTTGGTTTAAGGAACTCCCATAGTAACCTATGATGATCGCCATGCACTACATTAGCATATCGTATGTGATGTTGGAGGAGGTTACTTAGTGTAATGGTATTCTACATGTTAACTCCCCAGTTTACATTGACGTCAAACATAGTGAATGCGTGGACGCACGCGATAGTGGAGGTTAGAGCTCCTGCTTTCAAGAGGTTTAACAGTTCTAATTGTGAGGTTAGAGTTGGAGGTTTCCTAGGGGGATATTGTAAGAGCCTTGTCCACCGGAGTTAGACGTTTATGTAACGCTCTCAGAACCCTCTAACCTTGATGTCCTAGTATTGATATGTATGCTGTGTTTATTAATTCTCTTGGTCTATGCTGGTATGGGTGAGGGTGTTGGGTGGGGTTGATCTTGAGGCTATTAGGGGTAGTGTTAGGGAGTTTGCTGAGAGGAGGCTTAGGGGTGTTGCTAGGGTTATTGATGAGAGTAATGGTGTTCCAGAGGATGTTCTTAGGGATGTTGCTAGTATGGGCTACTTCTCTTTGAGGGTTCCCGTTGAGTATGGTGGTCCAGGCCTCTCTGTCCTTGAGAGTGTTGTTGCTATAGAGGAGCTCTCCCGTGTCTCTAGCGCTGTCGGTGTTATGGCTACTGTTAGTGGTTCTATGGTGCCCTACCCTATAGCTAGGTATGGTAGTCGTGAGTTGAAGGAGAGGTATTTGGGTATGCTAGCTAAAGGCTCCATAGGGGCTTTCGCTCTAACGGAGCCTTGTTGTGGTAGCGATGCAGCAGCTATAATGACTAGGGCTGAGCTCGATGGCGACGAGTTTATTGTTAGTGGGGTTAAAACTTATATAACAAACGCCCCCTACGCTGATTTCTTCGTAACAGCGGTTAGGACTGGGAGGCCTGAGGATAGGCATAAGGGTATATCGTTGCTTGTAATCGATAGGAAGCCTTGTGTTAAGGTGTCGAAGCTTGAGATGATGGGCTATAGGGGTAGTGGGACCTCGGAGGTTGTATTCGAGGATTGCAGAGTTCCAAGGGAGAACTTGATTGGAGAGGTTAACGCTGGGTTCAAGAAGGTTATGATGACTTTGAACGAGGGTAGGATAACGACTTCTGCTACAGCACTGGGAATAATGCAGGCTGCGTTCGAGGAGGCGTTTAACTATGCAACTCAGAGGACGAGCATGGGTGTACCGATAATAGAGCACCAGCTAGTCCAATACCTAGTATCGGAGATGGCTGTTCTACTTGAAACAGCTAGGCTAATACTCTACGAGGCTGCAAGGAGGGCTGATGAAGGGCACCCGGACTATGTGAGATACTCTAGCATGGCCAAACTATATGTTGCAAGTAGAGGCGTAGACCTCGTAAGGATGGCAATGCAGGTCATGGGAGGCGTAGGCTATAGCAGGGAGAGCTTAGTCGAAAGACTATACAGGGATATTAAGATGGTTGAGATAGGCGATGGGACGAACGAGATACAGAGGATGGTCATAGTAAGATCGCTACTAGGGAGGATTAGACCGGACTAGAGTGAACGTAAGGTGCTGGAATGTGGGCTCAGAGGGTAAAGTTAAACTCCTAATAGCCATGGCCTGGGAGTTCTACGAGAGAGGCTCTAAGGAGCTAGAGGAGGGGTTGAGGGAAGGCGATGAGATTAAAGTTAGGGATGGAGCTGAGAAGCTGTGGAACGCCATTATTAACGCTACAAACGCCCTAGTCCTATCAAAACTTAACATAATACCGGCTAGCCACTGGGAGAGGAGGAAAGCTCTTGAAAGGCTAGAGGACAGGGATCCCAGCATTGAAGCCCTAGGGTTAAGAGATAGGTATGGGGCTAGAGAGAGATACCTCCACGAGATGACATTCTACGATGGTATAGTGGATGAGGAGATGCTTAAGAGGGAGGTTGTTAAAGTTAAAAAGTACATAGAGGATGTTGAAAAGCTTATATGGAGGGAGGGGGGTTAGAACAGTTACCTTCTATCCGGGGAGCTCTCGCAGTCATATTATATTTTAAAACCCGCTTATTGCATCATAGAACTTTGGGATCTACAGCTTGGCTATCATAGTCTCTGGTTTGAGAGCTCATAGTAGGCTTTTGGGGGAACTGCTAGCTTCAAGGCTTAATCTTAGGTTTGCAGTTGTTGAGGGTAAGAGGTTTCCCGATGGTGAGGTTTACGTTAGAGTTACCCCTAGTGTTAGAGAAGAGGATGTCATCGTGGTCCAGTCCATGGAGCCTCCTCAGAATGATGCTTTGGTGGAGCTCATGCTTATCGTCGACGCCCTAGTTGAGGCTGGTGCTAGTAGTATTACGCTTTTCACACCATATCTTCCCTATTCTAGGCAGGACAGGGTCTTCCTGGCTGGGGAGCCTGTTAGCGTTAGGGCTGTTCTAAGGGCTTTACATAGCCTTGGTGTTGGAAGGCTTGTTGTTGTTGAAGCTCATAGTGAGAGGGCTCTATCCCATTTCCCGGGTAGAGTTGTTAACGTTAACCCACTACCTTACATGGCTAAGCTTGCAGGGCTTGGAGGAGATGCTCTCATAGTATCCCCTGATATGGGTGGTGTTAGTAGAGCTAGGAGTGTAGCTGAAGCTCTGGGGGCTAGGAGTTGTTATATAGCTAAGGTGAGGGATAGAGTTACAGGTAGCATTTCAATGGATGTAGGCTCCCTGGACCCTAGGGGGCTTGATGTTGTGATAGTAGATGATATCATGAGTACTGGTGGTACGCTAGCTGAGGCTTCTAGGATCCTCTTAGAGAGGGGTGCTAGGAGCGTTCAAGTTCTTGTAGTGCATAACCTTAACCTACCCGGAGCTCTTGAGAAGGTTACTGGGGCGGGTGTCTCTAGGATCATCACATCTAATACACTACCCCAGCCTAGACTCGATGTTGTTAGCGTCATCGATATCACGCCCGTGGTTGCGGGTGAGATAGCTAGGTGGTTGAGCTGAAGACCTTCTACGCGGTGCTCTCAGGAGACTATGAGGGTTTAGCTGTTGAGGAGTTAAAATCAATTCTAGATGTGGAGTCTAGAGGTTATAGCATAGACCAGGTCTTTGAGGGCGTAGTCTTATTTAAGGCTTTAATTGAGGACCCAGAGGTTATCGTATCCAGGGCTGGCTATATTAGAGAGGTTGGGGAGCTCATAACTATAGGCTCTGAGGATCTAGAGCTCTGGTGGGTTAGGGAGATAGCTCGAACCATAGGGGGTGGTAGTGTTAGAGTTGAAGCGTCAAGGTATAAAGGCTATGGATCCTTCTCAGAACCGGAGCTTGTTAGAATGCTTACAAGCCTAGGTGTTAGATGTAGACTTGATGGTAGCACTGTGCTAAGGGTTATCACAACAGAAGGTGTAACCATAGCTGGAGTCAGGCTAGCCACGAGAGAGCCTGGGAGTTTCGCTGGCAGAATGCCTAGGAAGAGGCCTGTATTCAAGCCTGGAACCTTACCACCTAAACTTTCAAGGCTCTTCGTAAACCTTTCAAGACTAAGAAAAGGCGATGTATTCCTAGACCCCTTCTGCGGTGTTGGAGGATTCGCTTTAGAAGCATGCCTCCTAGGAGCATCAAAGGTGATATGCGGTGACATAGATAGGGAAGCGGTGGTAGGAGCACTGGAGAATTTAAAACACTACACATGCCACGCTACCCTAGCAATACAATCAAACTCCACTAAAACACCATTAGCAAGCGAAACAGTAGATGCAATTGCAACAGACCCACCATACGGTAGATCGACGACAACAAAGGGGGCTAGCTATGAGGAGCTAACACTATCATTCCTAGAAGAGGCTAGGAGAGTTCTAAAGAGAGGACATTACCTAGTCTACGCTGGGCCCTACGAGAAAAAACCCTGGATCCTAGCACGTAGAACAGGATTAGAGGTACTAGGGAGATATCATATGTTCGTCCACGGATCGCTAGTAAGAGAGATTGTAATAGCGAGAACCTGACCCCTCCTCTCCACCTCAACCCTTTAAATTTCTTAATTCCTGCCTTGAAAGACGAGGTTTTCAGTTGTAGGGGGCCCCACTTCTTCTCTCGGATCATCGTAGCTCTTCTAATGCTTTTAGATATAGTGTTTCCGCTTCTAGAATGGGTGTGGATTTTGAGTTTAGGGTATTTAGCTGAGGTGGTATTCCTTGGTACTGGTGCTACTGTGCCTACTCTTGAGAGGTTTCTACCAGGTATCCTTGTTAGGGATAGGATAGGTGATGCTATCCTCCTCGATTCAGGTGAGGGTGTTCAGCTTAGGTTAGCTCAGCTAGGTGTTTCACCTTCATCCATAGATGTTATTGCTGTAACCCACGAGCACGGTGATCATGTTAACGGCCTCCCAGGGTTACTCCAGTCAATGTATGTTGGTGGTAGGTCTAGGGGGTTAACTATAGTAGCCCCGGCTAGTATTGCGTGGTTTGTTAGTGAAGCTCTCGAAGCTAAGGAGGATAGGTTGGGTTTCAAGGTGGATGTTATTGTAGCTAAGGGCAGGGGCTCGCTTGAGGTTAACAGAGCTTCCGGGGATACGTTAACTCTATACTGGTTCCCCGTATGTCATACTGTTGAAGCCTACGGCTACTCTCTTGAGTGGAAGCTTAGACCTAGGATTAGCCTTGAGAAGTTTGAAGCCCTTGGTGTTAAGCCAGGGCCTTGGCTGAGGGATCTACTAGAGAGGGGTGAGGCTAGCTTAGAGAGTATAAGAGTTAAACTTGAGGATGTCATTGGGAGAAGTGGGGTTACTGTTAAAATCTCATATACAGGTGATACATCTCCATGTGACGACTATGTGGAGAGCATTAGGGGATCCAGGGTTTTAATCCACGATTCAACATTCCACTCTGAGCTGGAAGTAGAGGCTAGGGGTAAAGGGCATAGCACGTCGAAAGAGGCTGCGGAGAAGGCCTTAGAGGCTGGTGCGAAGCTCTTAGTTCTAACACATATAAGCTCTCGATATAGAGGTTTCGAGGCTCGAAGGCTTTTAGAAGAATCTAGGAAGGTTTTCTCAAACACACTGTTATCAAGGGATCTGATGAGGGTAACCTTAGGGCCGCTCGAACACCATCCACGATCCTAGGTGGGGGGCTGGGTTTTACCGGTTAACATGCTTTTGTAGAAGAGTGGGTTAAACCATACCACCCTCCCCCTTGTTATCCTTAAGAGAGACTCTCTAGACCTCCCTCTTATCCTACCCACTATTGGTATCGGGGTACCGCAGTTAGGGCATGAGGAGTCGTTTAAGTTAACCCCTCTAAGAGCCCCTCCAGCTCTATAGAGTAGTATTGTACCACAGTTAGGACACTTAGTATCAATTTCATCGTATATACTTGTATGCACGTATACAATTTTAGCCCTCCTCCTGAGATGCTCGTAGAGACTCCTAACAGGCCCCCCGCCCCTAGGATGGTATATTGTAACATGTAATGGAACCCCTGCACCCCCAGCTAAGTCCGCTAACTCCCCCACCTCTTCAATGTAGGGGTTTACGGTGTACACGTGGAGCTCAAAGGGTTTACCTCTTGACTGGAGATCCTCTACAAGCTTTACAACATTCCTTCTAAGAGCCTCGTCCCCCGCTATTATAGATAGATCCTCAACCAGGTAGTAGTCTACATGATTGCTGGGGCCTGTGAAGCCATGAGCTCTAGAAGCTAGAATAACATCTTCACCTAAATACCCCTTCAGGTACCCTGCATTAAAGAACCCTAATGGTTCGAGGCCGTCGAGGAACACTATATCGCAACCCCATCTATATGTAAGATGCTTAACTGCATCCAATGGTATCTCAACACTTGTAAAGGCCTCAGGCCCTCTAGCCCAACTACATACTTCAAGGTCATACTCACACTCTAGAACCTTCAAGGGCTTGGAGAGAAGCCTTAAGGCAGATCCACCAGGGTATAAGTGGAATAAGGGTAGAACCTCGACAGTAGATAAACCTAAGAGTACAACCTCTAAGCTCAAAAACCCCTATCCCCTTTAAAGGGAGTTTTAAGAGTGAAGCCTATTAACCTTAGCAATCTACGAAACTCTAGGCCTGACCTTCAACAAGGGACTCGGAAGCAATGGATTCCACTATATCCCTTGATGGAAGCTTCACGTAGACATAGCCATCTCTAACCTCAAGATCTAATCTTACTAAACCACTTCTAGCCTTACCCTGAGTAGGCTCTCCAGTTGATGCTATGAAGATCTCTCCATGGCCCGGGCATACTATCTTATCATCCTTAACGCTCCTCTCACATAGAACATAGTATTTGTGGCTACAAAGGGCTATGTAGGCGTAGAGTTTTCCACCACTCCTAAGAACCATGATAGGCGAGCCTCCGAAGAATTTAATCCTAGCACTACCCTCAGGTATTACTGCTTCCTTAGCGAATCTAACCCACTCCATGAGACCACCGTTCTAGCCTTTAGGATCTCGTGGTTTAAATACTTAAGTTCTTACCTAAAATCCCAGCATCTCCAGGTCGTAGGAGTGTTACAAGAACTGTGCTAAGGCTAATACGAGGCCTATGACTGGTTTATCACCTATAACCATGGCTAGAAGATACCCTATGGTTAGATGTGCTACGTAGGGATGGCCTGGTGATGCCACTACATATGCCTCTGGATCGCCTTGGCCAGCTTTTAACGCCAACATCCTGGGATCCTCTTCAATATTACACCCTCCTTTAACCTCTACAAGCCACCATTTGAATCTAGGATCCTCTAGTATAGATCTAACCTTAATCATAAACTTAAACTTAAACATACACCTTGGACTAAGACCTTTACAGGCTAGGGAGGCTGAGTATAAATGGTATGCTATAGCCGGTATTGTAGCGTAGAGTACTGCTAGGTATAGTAGGGGTATTATACTACCCGGTGCCAGGGGTGTTAGAATAGCTATTGTGAGGAACGCTAGGACATCGGCTCCACCGAGCATACAAGCTCTATACATTACATAAGATGGTATAACCACTATGAGTGATAGGAGTTGGTAGAGGAGGAGTATTCTCAGATCCCCACTGTTAGCGATAATGGTTATCGGTAGCCCTAAAACTAAGACTACGAACCAGTACCTAGGGGGGATCTCCCTCGACCTAACGTCTAGGAAGCCAGCGTATGCCATTACTGCTAGCATGTAGACTAACGGTACCCAGCTTAACACCTATAATACCCACCTAGCTTTCACTCCACATCTCTAATCCCAAACTCTGTTATAGCGAACTGCGTCTCCCCCTCTGGTAGGTGTGGTGCATCGACAACCCTAGCAATCCTCCTATTACCCTTACTCTTCCTAAGCTGAACTCTAACACCCGGAGCATGCCCTACGACATGGCCTCCCACAGGCCTATCAGGGCTGCCGAAGAACATTTCGGGTACAGCCATTACCTGGTTTGTTACGATAACCGCTGCATCGTATATCTCCGCTAATCTCATAAGCTGGTGTAAGTGCTTATTGAGAAGTTGCTGTCTTAAAGCTAGGCTCTCCCTCCCCGGGAACTCTGCTCTAAAATGCCCTGTGAGGGAGTCTACAACAACAAGTTTAATGTTCTCCTTACCAACCATATCGAAAAGCTTCTCTACAACAGCCATCTGGTGATGGCTGTTAACAGCTCTAACCCAGTATATGTTCTCCATAACCTTATCAGGATCTAACCCCACACCCCTCGCCATCTGCTCTATCCTCTCCCACCTAAACGTACCCTCAGTATCTATGTAGGCAGCCTTAGCCTCTAAACCCCCCTTATCCTCTGGAAGTTGCACGTTAACAGATAGCTGGTGGCATAGCTGGGTTTTGCCAGTACCATACTCTCCGAAGAACTCAGTTATAGTCCTCGTTTCAACCCCACCACCTAGAAGTTCATCTAAGCTCTTACTACCAGTCGTCACCCTCCTAGCCCTCATCCTCTCCCTTTTAAGATCGAGAGCGGTCTTCACCCTTATATCCAAGGCCTCCCTAGCAGCCTCTATGATCTTCTGAGCTTGAAGTGTTGGTATACCCGTTATCTCCGATAACTCCCGTGGCGTTGCTACTGCAATAGCCTCTATGGTAGTATAACCAGCATCAATAAGTTTTTGAGCTGTGGAGGGGCCTACACCCGGGAGATCGGTTATATCCCTTATCCTCTTCTCACTCACACAAGCCACCTCCAAATCTAAAATCTACAAGTCTAAAGCTAAATTTCTATAACATACTCTAATCCCTAGGGGGTGAATTAAATTTAACCCATAGCACTCCACATATAAACCTTCAACCATTCAAATAGCTCCAGAGACCGTGTCCTCTCATATCTTACAACAGGAAGCCTCGCCCTCTCAAGTATTGAGGGGTTCGCATCATCTGGGGATACCGTATGCTAGGTGTCCGGGAGGGCTGCACGTTCACAGCTACTCCTCTTTCCCTAAGATCTGGTGGAAGGTGTTTTTTCTACAATTTCTACAATAGTGGTAGAGTTTGGGGAACTCCGATAGGTCGAAGCTAGCTTCAAGCCTCCACTCGACATTACATTCCACGCATTTTAAAACCCACCTGGTCAAGGTACACCCCTTACAATCTTAGTCTCCTCTAATCTCTTAAGCTCTTTTGCTAGCTTAACCTTCTCAACGAATATCTTAACTGTAGGCTGGAGTAAATGTCTTATACTATAAACAGGGTCTATGGGGAATACTAGGTTCTTAGATTCTTTAAAACCACATATAGGGCACTCACTTATAACATAGATCCTAACACCATCCTCCCCCTCCGGGCCTGAGAGAGTGTAATAGTACTCAATGGGGGCTGAGCACTTAGCACATAACCCTATCTCTCTAAACTCAAGCTTAACACTCAAAAACCCAAACACCCCCCAGAACAGCTTTCTTTAAACCTCCAGTTAAAGGGTGGAAGCCCTATCTACTAGGTTAAGCTACCATACCCTCCAAAGACCTAGAGATGCCCTAGCCGACGGCTCCCCCCTTGAAAAGGCGAGGTTCCCTACACCCACTAGGGCTTCCCGTCACTCTCCAGAGCCCCTCACGAGCGCGACTTCACCGCCTAAAGGCTCAGGCCCGGCCGTCAGCCGCAGGAGACGCGTCTCCTCGCCTGCTAAGCTCGCCTGCACCCAACACCGGTAACAGGTATAAAACAGAATACTTGTCAAATTTTAACCTTCTACACCTTCTCTCCTTGGGAAAGCGAGGCTTCGAGTTGTGAGTTCAGCTGATGAGTAGTGATGGGGGGAGTAGTTCTCAAGGCGGGCATGGGTTTTAAAGCTCCCTACTCTCCGTACTCACCCATCTGATCTAATACAATCTCGTAGTAAGAGTCTTTAGCCTGCTCTAGCTCTTCTTGTCTCTTAGTATCTAGTCCTCTCTTCTTAGCTATAATCTTTGTTGTTAGCACCTTCTGCTCTCTCTTCACAGTTGAAGTGTACATCTGCTCCTCCTCCTTTGTCATGCTTATCTCGTAACCACATCTACTACACTTAAGTAACCTCGCCTCCTCCCTCTTCACTAACACCATGATACTACCACACTTCGGGCAAAACCTCACAAATAACACCCCAAGTCACTTAGCTCCTGGGACCCATTAGAGTTATTCAACCAAAGTATTTATACCTTTAATAGGTTAGAGGTGCTAAACCATAAACCTAGAAATGGAGATGCCAACCTCTGAGAAACTTCAAGGCAACACCTAGCCATCCTCAATTTACAGAGTTTACAAGCTGAGATAGTGTGTATAAACGTTTTACTGTAATAGGCGTGCTACTGGTGTTTAAGGATGGAGCTTGGATTTAAGGTGAACTGGAGAGTTTACAATGACCCCCTCCTCGCATCCCTGGGAGGCTTAAAGAGCCTCCCCCGAGCGGTTTGACGGATCTCCGCTCGGAAGCGCACTCCTCATCTTCCTATCGGATCCCCATGCTTGGGGCATCACCTTTTCAGGGCCGGAGGGGCCTCGGCTCCAATAGAACCATCGGGAGCTCCCTCCCCACACCGGCTCCTCTCCACCTCAACTCTCTAAATTTCTACATTTCTACCTTGAAAGGCGAGGCTTTCAGTTATAAACATCTTAGGAGGTGGCCTTAGAAGGGTTTCACCTGCTGACTAGGATTACCTGGATGCTGTTGAGGTTGGAGCCCGTGGGCCCTGTTCTCACAAGGCCTCCAACGGTGTTGAGTGCTGTGTATGTATCATTATCTTCTAGGACTTTATAGGGGTCGACTCCTCTTGTTACAAGCTCTTCTACGAGCTCCGGTGTCATAATGGCGCCCGCAGCGTCTGTGAAACCATCTATTCCATCTGTATCCATTGATAGGATGGCAGCTTCACTCCTGTAACCCCAGTATCTCATGGATAGAGCCCAGGAGAACGCTAGCTCCATATTCCTACCCCCTCTTCCACGTCCTCTTACTTTAACTGTTGTCTCACCACCAGCTAGTAGGGATGCAGGTGGTTGAACTGGAACCCCCTTCTCTATTACATCCATGGTTATAGATGCTAGGGCTCTCCCCACCTCTCTGGACTCTCCTTCGAGCCTACTAGTTAATATTAGTGTGTTGAACCCCGATGATCTAAGCTTGTTCTCAAGACCTTTTAAGACGTCTATGTTAGCTGCCACCAGCTCGTTAACAGTCCTTGATAACAGCTGGGATCCAGGCTTAGGGGTCTCCTCCCTTAAACCACTGCAACCCTCCTCTAACACTCTCACAACCCTCTCAGGTAGCACCTCGAATATCCTATACCTCCTCGTAACCTCTAGGGCTTCACAGTATGTTGATGGATCTGCTACAGTGGGCCCCGAACCTATAACATCAAGCCTGTCACCAGGCACATCGCTAGCGTATAAACCCCTAACCTCAGCTGGGTATGCTGCTACCGCAAGCCTCCCCCCCTTAACGAGGGATAAGTGCTTTCTCACACTATTAATCTCATGTATTGAAGCACCACACGCTAGCAGAGCTCTCGTTGCATCCCTCACATCATCTATGGTTAGGGGGTCTAGGGGTTTCTCTACTAAAGCTGAAGCACCACCAGAAACGAGGACTAGAAGCCTCCCTCCCCTAGCTGCCCTAGCCCATTCTAATACCATCTCACCAGCTCTAAGACTGCTCTCATCGGGAAGCGGGTGGGAGGATTCAACAACCTCCAACCCCTCAATAGGCCTCCCAGTACCTCTAGGGGTTACAATCACACCACCATCAACATCGAGAGCGCCTAGGACACCTTCAACCATCTGCATAGAACCTTTACCCATAGCTATTACAACAGCTCTACGCCAGTCAAGTTTTCCAAGATACCTTTTAACCCTACCATCTAGCCTTGATAGCTCTACAACATCGTAGACCAGGGATTTAGCGGTGGAGATCAAGTCTAGGCTCGCTATAGGCATCTGATACCACCTCCTAGATGTGGAGCGGGTTTAGAGCATTTATATATAATTAGCAGTGAATATACCTAGGTTTATAGGAGCTTTAAGCTCTAGTAGGATATGGTGCATATATGTGAGTGGAGAGGTTATAGAGGTTACACTTGATACTAGAGGTCAGAAGTGCCCTCAGCCTTTCGTGGAGATGGTTAAGGTTTTTATGAAGACGACGGGTAGGGTTAGAGTTAGGGTTATAACCGATGATGAGGCTTGTTTGAAGTTCATCCCAGACTATGGGAGGGATCTAGACTTCGAGCTTGTTAACGTTGAGGAAGGTCAAGGATACTATGTTATAGTTATGGGTAGGAGCTCCTAACACTATCTCGGTAACTCCAACTCGCTATATCTTACCTCGAACTCCTGGAATTCCCCAACGTACTCACCCCATGTTACATCAACATTATCCACCTTAGCTAGTAGAGGTCCTCTCCTACACTCTTCTACCAACTGCTTCACCCCACCTTCATCCCCCTCCACTACTATTAAAAGACTACCGTCAGGCCTGTTTTCAACGTAACCTTTTAAACCTAGTTTTAAAGCCCTCCTAGCAACCCAAGCTCTAAAACCAACCCCTTGAACCTCACCGTAAACCCTTATGGTAGCTCTTACCATCATGCCAGCTCGAACTCCTTAAGGTAGGATTTCGAGGCCACATACCTCTTAAGCTTTAAAGGAGCTCTAACAACAGGGGATCCCATACTCTCAATATAACCTATTATCGTGGGCTGTAAACCTACCTTCCTAAGATCCTCTTCTAAACCCTCTAATACCTCGGGCCTAGCTACAATAACGATAGCCCCATTGGTCCCAGCTGTTGCATTAGGTATTATGAAATTCCTTGTTGCAAACTCGCTAATCCTAGGCTCCAGTAATGGTATGTCGGTGAGCCTGATAGCCGTGTTAGAGAGTTCTGCTAGCTCCTTGACGACATAAACTCCAGGTCCCGTCACATCAGTTGTTACAGCTATATGCTCTCTGGGGTTGAAGTTTTCTCCTAGCTCCGGGAGCCTGCTCTCTATAACCTTGGCGACCTCGATATTGGACTTAGCCATGGTCTCAAGGAATTTGGATTTGATTTCTAGGAGATCATCAACGGATATACCTGTCTGTTTTTCGAACTCCTCTGCAATCTCCTTATCAAGCATAACGAGCATGTAGACATTTACTACGGCGAGCTCCCCTATAGGCCTTGTAACCATAACCCTCATCCCCGGCTCAACCCTATCGTAGAAGAATGGAGGCTTCCTGGTCATCTCAGCTAACACTGTAGCCCCCATGAGCAGCGACCCTCTATTAGGCTGGGGTGGATTGTGTATAGTAGCTCCTATCCCTTCAGCATAGGATATCATGTTACTTAAGATCTTCGATCTAAGCTTACCGTCTGGGGCGTCGTAAACCGGGTATACCCTTATATTACGCCAAGCACCTACGGTGAATAGATCGTTAAGAGAGTTGCTTAGAGCTACAGCTGTTTGAAGAACACTACCCGGATCCTCAGCCGGGTCTATGATCTGTATTGTATCATTATTAGCTGCAACCAGGCCTCCACCATCATCGTAGCTCATGAAGTCCACTAGGAAGAACTGGCTTCTCGTATCAGCTGATACAATGGAGTGGCCTTTACCCACTGAAATACCGTTCTCCACGGCCGCTGCGATCCTACTATAGAACCTCCAAACTATATCCTTGAAAGGCTCTGGGCTTGAGGCAATCCTCTGGTGAACCTGAGCTAGGACTACGGCTCTACGAGGTTTAAAACCTCTAAGCTCCTCTACAGCTACATGAGGGTCTTCAACATCGTAGATACCCCTCATAACCCTGATGCTTTCAAGCCTAGCTTCGAAAACATCAGCGTCCCTTCTAGGAGCTATGGTTAAACCTAGTTTTTCAAGATCCCCTCTAATACTCTTTAAAGCAGGGTATAAGACGTCTACGAGGTCAACTTTAACAGCACAGCCTGTAGCTAGCGAGAAGGGGTTAACCCCAAGGCTCCTATAGTATTCTATCCTCTCAGCAAACTCCCTAGCTAAGCTCTCGTAACCTCTCATTGTTCAACCCAACTTTAACGGTGTAAATGGAGGTTGATAAGGTTAACGCATAGATTATACCTTTTAAAATACCGCTCTACCACCTTCTAGGAAGGGTTATGGGGTCTGGGAGGTTTGCATGAAGGCGGTTAGCCCAGTATGCTCCGAGGTTGAGATAGCATCAGGTAACATATACTACTGTGAAGACTATAGCTGGAGGTACCACGTGTTCCAAGATAGGGTTGAGGCCGGGGTTCTGCTAGCTAAGTTCATAGCCCAGGTTGCCAGCGAGCCCTTCGACATGGTTGTAGGTCTTGTAGCTGGAGGAGTCCCTGTATCCTACTCTGTATCCAAGGAGCTAGGAGTACCCATGGATGTTGTTGTGGTTAAGAAGATAACCTACCCCTGGACCACTGAAGCAGGCTTCGGCGCCGTAGCCCCCGATGGGCTGTATGAGTTTAACAGGGAGGCGGCCAGGCACGCAGGGTTTAGCTTAGATGATGTAGAGAGGGAGGCGGGGAGAGTACACCAATACGTAATATCGAGAACGTTGAAGCTTAGAGATAGCCTAGACTATAGCAACGTGAAAGGCAGAAAGGTCATACTAGTAGATGATGGAATAGCAACAGGGTACACAATGATCGTAGCAATAAAATTCCTAAGAAGAGCTGGAGCACCAGAGGTTACAGTAGCAACACCAACAGCAAGCCTAGACGGAGCACTAGCAGTATCAAAGGAAGCATATAAACTACTAGTACTAAACCTAAGAACAGGCCCATTCTACGCAGTAGCAGACGCATACAGAGAATGGCACGATGTAAGCGATGAAGAAGCAAAACAATACATAAAGAAGGCAAAAGAAGGAACACACAACACCTATAAACCCCAGACCAAATAACACTATCTAACTGGGGGCCCGTCGTCTAGCCTGGATAGGACGCCGCCCTCACACGGCGGAGGTCCGGGGTTCAAATCCCCGCGGGCCCACCACCCGATAAACCCCACCCATAACTCCAGAGCTACTTCTAGAAGACCCCCCTCCACGATTACCCCTCCACATATCGGCTTTCACAGAATGCACGGATATGGACGTCGAGATGCAAGCCTGTATGAGCGCAGGAAACCATTCATATGGGATGAATATGGAAACAACCATATGCCTGTGCCCTCCTAGGAGCTAAGGGTTGGAGGTGGTAGTATAGTTATTGCAGTGGAGTATGTTGAGGTTGTGTGGGGTTTGAGGATGCATATAGGTTGAATATGTTTTAAAGTTTTCCGCATTATTACGTGTGCTAATGTTGTGTGCTTATCCAATCTATATGCTTTCATAGCTGGTGGATTTCAAGTTTGGCTCGTATGGGGTGTTTGGGGGTTTTAAAGTTTTCTCTCTACTATAGTGTTTTTAACTCTAGACCCTTATTATTTGGGGAGTGAATGTGTGGGTGAGTCTTCTCGGTGTTGGGTGATAGTTGTTGCTTGAGTCTCGTGAGGGAATTTTGGTAAGGCTAGCTGCATACACTGATTTCGTGAATTTTGGTAAGCTGGTTAAGGTTAAGTCTACTTCTTTGCTTAGGTGGATTCTTGAGGTTGCCGAACTTACTGAGCCTGATAGGATGTTCGTTGTAACGGATTCTCCGGAGGACTTGGAGTATGTTCGTAGGAGGGCTGTTGAGAATAGAGAGGAGATTCCGGTTAGTTATAGCCCTCTTCACACGGTACACTTTGACGGGCCTAGGGATCTCGCTAGGGATAGGGAGAACACGAGGATTCTTGTGCCGAAAGGGACTGTAATACCTATGATTAACACTAAGGATGTTGTTGAAGGGGTTGGGGAGATTGAAGGGATTATGAAGG
Organism: Desulfurococcaceae archaeon; assembly: GCA_020833325.1. GTDB lineage: Archaea > Thermoproteota > Thermoprotei_A > Sulfolobales > Acidilobaceae > DSZV01. Next base: position 45,488 of record JAJHQN010000001.1, read on the forward strand.
GTATTATGAAGGGTAGGGAGATGTACGTGGGGTTCTACTGCTACGGGCCTAAGAACTCCCCATTCACACTATATGGTGTTCAAGTAACGGACTCAGCATATGTTATCCATAGTAGTAATGTTCTTTACAGATTATGTTATGATGTGTTCACTGAGAGGGAGAGCATTTCATATATGAGGTTCTTGCATAGTACTGGTGAGAGGGATGAGAATGGGTGGAGTAGGAATGTGCATAAGCGAAGAATATACATAGATGTGGAGAACCAAATCGTATACACCGCTAATACCCAGTATGCTGGCAACGCAATTGGTATGAAGAAGCTTGCCTTAAGACTATGTATCTACAGAGGTTATAGAGAGAATTGGCTCTGCGAACACATGTTCATAGCTGGTATGAAGGGGCCTGGAGGTAGGGTAACATACTTCACAGGAGCATTCCCAGCAGGCTGTGGTAAGACAGCAACAGCTATGATGGCAGACACGCTTGTAGGCGATGACCTAGCAATTATAAAGAATATTGGTGGAGAGGTAAGAGCGGTCAACCCAGAAACGGGGATGTTTGGTATTATCAGCGGAATTAACCCTATCGACGACCCGGAGATATACGAGATCCTAACTAGGAGGGATACAGAGGTGGTATTCGCTAACGTTTTACTCACGAAGGACGGATCCATATGGTGGGATGGGAAGCCCGAGTCTCCAAGACCGGGGATTAACTACGCAGGATCTTGGTGGCCGGGTAAAAAGGATGAAAAAGGTGGTGAGATACCGCCCTCACATCCTAATGCAAGATTCACAACTAGCATACGTTACCTAAAGAACCTCGATCCGGGAATTGATGATCCAAACGGGGTTCCTGTAAAGGGTATGATATTTGGGGGTAGAGACTCTGACACATGGGTTCCTGTAGAGGAGGCTTTTGACTGGGATCATGGAATAGTTACTAAGGGTGCAATCCTGGAATCGGAGAGGACTGCAGCTGTTCTAGGCGAGGCGGGGTTAGTGGAGTTTAACCCCTTCGCAATACTAGACTTTCTATCGATTTCACCTGGAGCATTTATAGAGCTCCACTTCAGGTTTGGTGAAGGACTTAAGGAGAGGCCTAGGATATTTAGTGTAAATTATTTCTTGAGGGGCGAACATGGCGAGTATCTAACTGAGAAGAGGGATAAGTATGTATGGTTAAAGTGGATGGAGCTTAGAGTACACGGAGATTTAGATGCTATAGAGACCCCCACAGGCTATATACCGGTGTACGAGGACCTTAGAAATCTATTCGAGAAATACTTAAATAAGGAATTTAAAGAGGATCTCTACGAAAAGCTATTCTCAATAAGGATTTCAAAGCTGTTAAAGAAGTATGAGAGGGCATGGAATATATACGCTACGAAAGCACCTGACACGCCAAAGAAGTTCTACTACATAATGATAGAGCAGAAGAGAAAACTCGAGGAAGCCGAAAGCCTCTTTGGAGCAGTAGTAAGCCCCTTCAAGCTCGATAGAAGGTAGGACTAGAGGGATCTTCAATCATTAGATCTAAAACACCCTATATCCACTCACACTACAACCACTCCTAACCACACCCTCTCAAGGATATTCCTAACTTCCAGCATCCCCCTACGACTATCCTCTCCCAGCCAGGGAAACCCTTACCTTTCTGTAAATAAAGGTTTTATTGTTATAATCTAATAGCCAGTAGGCTGGCGGTGAGAATCCGCATTACAGGTGTGAACTCACTTAACTATGGTGATATCGGGAGCTCGAGCGCTTTTAGACGTTAAACCCGGTAATGAGCCAGCTATAAAAGTCTATACGCATCTAGGCTAAGAGATAGTAAATTTCTAGAGTGTGGTTCGCGGTATAACCATAATGGTTTGGTGTTCTTAAGCTAGGTAGCCGGGAACCTTACTAGAAAGGATGCGAGGTTCTATCGTTTCCAGCTTCCAATATGTGTGCTAATAGTGTTATAGTGGGCTATTAATGGTAAAGTTTAAATATTCCCTCCCCTATGTCTTGTCTGAGTAGAAGGTGGGTTTCGTTGGTGGAGCTAGCTATTAGCCAGGATATAGGTAAGCTTGTTGTATGGTGTGCTGTTGTCTTGTTGTTTGCTTTGTTCGTCTTCTCGATTGCTTTCATACAACAGGAGGTTAGGTTTAGTGATGAGGAGGTTGCGAAGGCTAAGAGGGATAGGATATCTGGTGAGGTTTTCGGTAACCTTGTATACCATGTATTCTTTATAGGATTGATACTCGTTCTAGGTGTTATAGGCTATGTTGCCATCTACAGTAAGTCTAGAGAGTATACTATCACAAGTGAGCCTGGGGAGCTAGCCTCATAGGGGGTGGGCTTCACATGGTCTTAGATGCTTTAATAGACTTCATGTACTTCGTTAACGGCCTCGTGTGGGGTTTACCAGCTATAATAGTGTTGCTTGGTACCGGGCTCGCTCTAACACTACTACTTGGGTTTATGCAGGTAAGATACTTTGGCACCATAGTTAGGAATATGAGGTGGAAGGGTAGGAGGGGTGGAGGTGAGGTACACCCGTTCAAGATATGGGCTGCAGTTATGGGGGCTACTGTTGGTGTAGGTAACATTGCTGGTGTTAGTACAGCGGTAGCACTTGGAGGTCCCGGAGCTCTCTTCTGGATGTTCCTAACAGGTTTATTCGGTATGGCTTTGAAGGCTGTTGAGGTAACATTGGGGATAAAATATAGGAGGGTTAGATCTGATGGTAAGGTCGTTGAGGGTGGAACTCCATACTACATCAGGCAAGTTCCATTCATAGGGCCTATTCTAGCGGCTCTCTTCGCTCTCTTTGCTTTCATAGCAGCACCTGGTATCGGTAATATGGTTCAATCATCTAATGTAGCTTTCGGAGCTAGCTTTGTAGCTGAAAGCTACGGCTTCGACCCCACTATTGCTAAATGGTTGGTGGGTATAGTGCTGACAATACTTACAGCTCTCGTAGTCCTCGGTGGTATTAGGAGGATTGCTGAGGCAGCTACATACCTAGTACCATTCATGGCCACATGGTATATACTTGCGGGGTTAGGCCTATGGCTTATGTTCGCTGGAAACTTCCTAGACACCTTAATCACAATCATAAGAGGGGCTTTCACACCACTAGAGGTTGCTAAAACAGCCGCCTCAATGGCCGGATCTCCTGAGGCTGCAGCAGGCGGTATACTAGGTTGGACTACCTATGAGGCTATAAGGTATGGTGTTGCACGAGGACTATTCTCCAACGAGGCAGGCCTGGGTAGCGCTCCAAACGCCTACGCTTATGGAGAGTCAGATCACCCAGGTAGACAGGGGTTCTACGGGATGTTCGAGGTTTTCATGGACACCCTGGTTATATGCATGATAACAGGCATATCAGTTATCATAACAGGGGCTTACACAACAGGGCTTACAGGAGCCCCCCTAGCTATGGAGGCGTTCTCCAGAGCCTACGGACCCTTAGCACCTCTCATTGTAGGAGTTGCATTAATACTCTTCGCCTACACAACACTCCTAACATGGGCTTGGTACGGTGAGGTTAACTGGGTCTACTTCTGGTGCAAGGTCCTAAAACTACCGGAGGAGCCTATGAGGTGGATTTGGAGAATAATATGGGTCATACTAATACTCCCAGCAGCAGTCCTAGCCAAAGACTACTTCGTCGTATTCTGGGACTTCGCAGACACAGCCAACGGTCTAATGATGATACCAAACTTAATAGCAGTAATAGTATTAGCCCCAGTAGCAATAGCACTACTAGCGGACTTCGCTAGGAGATATAAGGAACTAAGCAGTTAAACCCCCCATTAAACCCCCCTCCCAACCCTCTACTTATTTCTTTCCTCCATAACAAAGTTTAAGCTCGGCTCTCCTAAGAGGAAGCTAAGACTCTCCCCACTTCGACGAACACTCACACTCTAATCATTGACCTAGGTAACTCTCACGATTATCTAGTGCCATGACAGGGGTTACCTGGAAGAGGCCGGACTTTAAACCCTAACTAGAAGACTTGAAAAGATAATGGCTAAATTTTTTGGAGAGAGCTACTTTTACAGTCTAAGAGCTCCGTTACAGCATTTAATTGATGTAGGCCACATTTTTGAGGTTAAACCATGGCGGAAGCCGCTCTAGCTTTGTGATACGCTACTCTATTGAGCCCTTCGTATACGAGGAGCTCTAGTATTCCATCTCCTATGTTAACGCCAGCGTCCTCTAGCACTCTAAGTGTTGTTGCGTATACATGCTTACAGGGGTTGAATCTCCGGGAGCTCCAAGGGCAGTTGCACTCAAAATCTAGGGGTATTATGAGTTTAACCTTGTACCATCTCTCGCCACTCTCGCTTAGAACATCAGCTTCAACCTCACCCGCACCATCGTCTAAGTAGACCCTGTTGATTCTAACACAACCTCTAAGCTCTAAACCCCTCCTATAAACACCAACATCCTCCCTCCTCCAACCCCTCCTAGCATAGTAGAATGTTGAAGGCTTATACCCCTCCCCGACAGGTAAACCTGAGGCTTTGTAGAGCTCTAGGATAAGCCTTAGAGCAAAACCTTCAAGGCCCTCCAAGAACCCGATCACCTACGGCTGGTAATGTAAGGACAGGATTTTAAGGTAGGAGTGGTGAGGGAAGCCTGAGACCCCAGAGTGATACTATTCAATCAGCTAGAGAGACTACTCCCACGAGCTCCCTCGTACCCCCCGGGAGGCCCCCCGAGCAGGAATCCTATAAACCGGTCGGGTTAGAGTATTAACGCTAGGTGGTTGGGGGATCGAACTTTTAGAGCTATAAGAAGGTATAGTAACCCTGGGGGTATAGGACTTTCGCCTTGCTAAAAGGTGGGTTATATGTGTGGTGATGGTTTAGGTAAGAGAGTGTGGGTTACCGGGGATGCCGTATGTCATGTTGATGTGTATCACTTTGAGGATGAGTACTTAGAGGAGGATTTAGTCTTCAAGGGTGATGTTAGTAGGAGGTATGTGAGGAGGTTGAAGGGGAGGAGGTGTGGTGTTAGCTTTTTGAGGATAGAGCGTTAGTTTAAGACTCTAGGGTTGGTGGTGAGCCTAGGTGTGGTTCTATGTTTGAACCCTCTGATTTCAACAAGTATAGGATGTTCGGGTTGGCTGGCTCCATCCTGGTCCTGTTGGGTATCCTCCTTTTAGGTCTCTAGGTTTAGGCCTTCTGTTTATGATCTTTGGGTTGGTGTTAGTGTTGCTTGCTTTCCGCTTCCTCCCCAGAGTGTATGGAGAGTGGAGTGTATTCAGGGATGCTCTTTTCTCCATGGTTATAGGTGTTGGGGGCTTCCTATTATTCTTAGTGGTAGCCATCTCCACACTAATCCTCATGATGCCCTAGGGGTTTGAGGGAGGAGCTCCTCACGACTATACTACGGGTATAGTGGTTGTAGCGAGTTTTACGGCATACGCGTTACCGCTTGTAGCTACACTTATCTCCGGCTACCTATGGTATAGGGCTCTCGACACCCTATCCACGAGGTCTGGTGAAGGGCTGTTTAGGTGGGCTGGCCCATTATATCTAGGTTATGCAAACTTGTAGCCACTCTAGCTATGGTAGTGGTGGGTTTAATCCCAGCGATAATACTAATAAGCTTTATTGTAATCATTCTAAGTATCCTAGTAGGATCCCTAGGACTCGTGGCTTTGCTAGCTGGATCTTACTGGCTATAGCGTTCTACAACGTCAGGCTACCTCAAACACAGCATGAGGCTTCAATAGTTTAACCTCTAATGGTTAGCTGGGCTATTGCTGGTGGTTCTACTCCTAGTTCTACGGTGTAGTACGTCTTCCTAGCCCAGTAGTTTGTGTAGTGGTTTTGGTAGTATGGGCTGTAGGGGTTTCCATGGTTTCCTCCTGGTAGTGCTACGTGTAGCTTGTTTGTTGATAGATCTGATACTAGTCTTACGCTAGCTCCACTTCTAACAGGAGCTCCACGGGCTCCTAGCTCTGCTGGTGCTGAGGGGTTTACGCTATAGGGCCCTCCACCTGTTTCAATGCTCTCATAGCTATAGGCCTTGATTATGGGGTGTTGTGGGTTGTAGTAGTGTATCCTCCCGTAGAGCCAGGTTCTGTGATCGCTACTCCCATAGTATGCTTTGAGCACCTCCACCGCCTTCTCGAAAGCCTTAATAGCTAGATTCTCCGCCTCTCCGGGCTGGAGGTATTTGTAAGCTCTACCATCACCTTCTATGTAGAGCTCTAGCAACCTCTCAGCATGCTCTATCCTGAAGAACCCTGAGTTGCCCTCGCTACCGTAAAGCTTAGCCCACAAGCTCCTATGGAACAACCAGGACCATGAGAGTGCTATGGAGGGCTCCCATCTATCAGGTTTTGTTGGAGCTCCCTCCTCAAGCCATTTCCCGAGCTCTTCGAGGATCCCGTTATGGTATCCAGCTCTCTCAGCTAACCTTAGCAGTAGGCCTATGTAGGTCTTGAGGCTTAAGTCCACGCTATTATCCGTCTGGATCATCATAACATCTTCTACGCTAATAGAGCCTTTCACCTTCAATGTATCCTTTAGCAGGCCTGTAATCCTATCCTGTCTAAACCTATCAGCCCAGTTCCACCCTATGTGGAGGCCGCACTCTCCATCGAATGGTTTAGAGTTAGCTGTTACTATGAATGGTCTAGGTGGATTATAGAGTATCGGTAGCTCGCTGTAGCCAACAAACCCAGCCCACTCCCCCTCACCACTACTACCATTGAATGGTAGGAATCCTCTGTTAACAACCTTCACGCCGTTGACCTCGTATACTGGGAGGTTGACTCTAACCGGGTAGGCCCCTACAGGTGAGTACGCTATGTTACCGTTGGAGTCTGCTACAACAAGGTTCTGTATGGGGGCTGTGAAGAACCTCTGAGCTCTAAGAGCTTCTACAACGCTCGTAGCCCTATTAATACCCCATATGAATGCTAGCTCAAGGCTTGGAGTTGAGCCTGTGAATGCCACAGCATACCTCTCACCACCCTCCTCTATAACAGGGCCGTGTACTGTCTCCAAGACCCTTAACTCGAAATCCTTGTAGGCCCTCCTTACAGGATCCCAGATCTTAATCTCCTCAATCCTAACCCTAGCTTCAACCCACGAGCCCTTATAGAGGTATCTATCGCCATCCCACTTGTAGTAGTAGAAGTCAGCGAAATCACCCATAACGTTGGTGAAGCCCCACGCCACCCTCTCATTCCTACCTATAACCACTAGAGGAGACCCGGGTACTGTAACCCCGGCTACCTTCAGCGAAGGTGTCTCAATGTGAACTAGCATCCAGAGACTTGGAGCTACTAGAGCCAGGTGGGGGTCATTCGCCACTATAGGTTTACCACTAGAGCTGTACAAGCCGCTTACAACCCAATTGTTAGACCCGGGCTTATACCAGTTGAAGATTGTATTAGAGAGAGCTTCGAGAATACTCTTGGAGCTTGGGAGCTCCAAAGCTGTTGTTCTCTCATAAACACCGCTCCCGGCTTCACCTTCAACTCTCAGCCCCGTAACATAACCCCACTTAACTGTATCAGAGCAGAGAGCTTGAGGTGTTGTACGCCCTCTACCCACTATGTCTAGGTCCAATACAATATTCAAACCCCACCTCCTAACAAGCTCTCCTAGAACGAGATCATCTGTATCCCACGCTAACATCATAGTGAAGAACTTCTGAACAGCCACCACATCCTCCGGGCTCCAAGGCTCGGGCTTCAGCCCCAGCAATCTATACTCTGGGGGTAGGAGTCTCAAGTCGAGCCCTGAAATGTAGTCGTTGAAACCCCTAACATAGTATTGTATGAGTTCAGCCACCCTCCTCAACTCACGGTCATCACTTGATCTGAGGAGCTCCCAGGACCTCCTAATAGCCTCGTGCACGCCTAGAGCTCTCACAAGCCTGTCATTACCCAACCCCGCCTCTCCAACAAGCTCAGCAAGCCTACCCTGGGGGATCCTCCTAAAGAGATCAGCTTGGAAAAGCCTTAGAGAAGCCGTTACATAGCCCATAGCATAGGATCCAGCCTCATCAGTTGAAGCGAAGATGTGGGGAACGCCCTCAGAATCCCATAGAACCCTAGCCTCCCCAGGAACACCTTCAACCCTTAAAGTCCCCTCAGGCAACCTGTAGAACCCCGAGCTGCTAACACCATGGACAGGATCTAGGATTATGTTAAGTGGCGGGTAGGCCAGAGGGGCTATCAGAAGGACGAATACTAGAGCTAAAAGCAGTAAAACGCCTACAAGCCTAATACGCATACCCAACACCACTAGAGTGTAAGGGCCGGCACCTAAAATTTAAATAAAACTCGCTCCAGACACTTCCGCGAGGTGGTTTAGATGGGCTTAGCTAAGCTCGTAATATCAATAGTACTGGGCTCCCTGACAGTCTCCTTAGCCTTATACATATTAGAACCACCGTTAGGTATAGCATTAGGTGTAATCATATGCGGGCTGCTAGTAGGAGTCCTTTTAGGAAGACCTGGACTGGCCTTTATTGCAGGCCTAATATCGGGTTTAACTGGTTTCCTTGTAGCATACGGCTTAGGGGGTGGTGGCTCCCTCGGCTTTAATGTTTACAGAGAGCTCCTAGGCTCCATAGGGCCGTTGGTACCTTTAGCATACTACATGCTATCATGTGGTAGTGTATCAGCACTCGTAGCTATTATAATACCGGCTTTTAGGAGGGGAGATAGCGTTACTCTTAGAAAATAGGTATATACATGTTTTTTAAAGTTACCACCCCCTCCGGGATCATTGGTGGTGGGCGTGCCCTTAAAGGTTGGGGATAAGGCTCCAGATTTTGAGCTCTACGATACAGAGCTTAAGCTCGTTAAGCTCAGCGATCTCCTAGCCCAGGGTAAGGTTGTTGTCCTGGCATTCTTCCCCGGAGCCTTCACATCAGTCTGTACAAAGGAGATGTGCAGTTTTAGGGATAGGATGGCTTTGCTTGAGAAGGCTAACGCTATAGTTGTTGGGATAAGCGTTGACAGCCCCTTCGCTTTAAGGAAGTTTAAGGAGGAGAATAGGCTTAACTTTATACTGCTAAGTGATTATAACAGGGAGGTTATAAAGTTGTACGATGTATACCACGATCCATTCCCGCTACCGATAGCTAATAAGCTCAGGATGACGGCTAAGAGGTCTGTCTTCATACTAACACCTCCAGAAGGCATGATAGCCTACACCTGGATTTCGGAGAACCCGCTTGTGGAGCCTGACTACGATGAGGTTATTAGAGTGGCTAACGAGATAGCCTCAAGGCTTTCCAAAGCTTAGGCTATACTAACTTCAAGCATCTTATTAAATCCCTCTAACACCTAGACTTTCTAGGGGTCTCGTGGATTGAGGTATACAACTCTAGGTAAGTCTGGTCTTAGGGTTAGCGTTGTAGGTCTTGGATTCTGGCAGGCAGGCTCTAGGCTTTGGAGCTCCCGCAACGGCGGTTTACGTGAGAGGGTGAGGGAGGCTCTTGGAATAGCCTTATCTCATGGCGTTAACCTCCTTGATACAGCTGAGGTTTACGGTGGCGGTCTATCCGAGGAGGTTCTAGGAGGTGCTGTTAGAGCCCTTGGTAGGGAGGGCTTCGTGGTGGCGAGTAAGGTTGCAGGTTATAGGGTTACAGGAGGCTCGATAATCAAAGGGGTTGAGGGTATTAATAGGAGGCTTGGTTTCACCGTTGACCTCATCCAGTTGCACTGGCCTCCACCATACCCATGGCCTCTATGCTGGTCTATCAGAGGGCTTGAGGAGGCCGTATCCCGGGGGCTAGCAGGCTATTACGGTCTATCTAACTTCCCTAGGGGTTTGCTAGAGGAGGCTCTACAATGCTCTAAGAGAGTTGAGCCTGTTAGCAACCAAGTCCAGTACAGCTTAGCGTTTAGAGCTCCTGAGGTCGACCTCGTGCCCTTCATGAGGGAGAGGGGGTTAACGCTTATAGCCTGGAGCCCTCTAGCTAAGGGTGCTCTGGCAGGGCTTAGGGAAGCTTCTACCACAGCTCAGAGAGGTGATAGGGTTTTCAGGGTGGCTAGCGGTGATGAGGTTCTCCAGAAGGCTTTGGAGGAGGTGGCTAGTAGGAATAGGGTTTCTAAAGCTCAGGTGGCCCTCGCATGGCTTATATCGAGGGGGGCTATACCGATACCCGGTTTCAGGAATCCTGCTAGGGTTGAGGAGTACGCTAGGGCTGCAGATGTGGAGCTTAGCGAGGATGACATGAGGGTTTTGGATGAAGCTTCATCCAAGTACTTATACCTATGGGGTAGAGGGTATGGGGAGCTTAGGGCTATGAGATTTATACCTGCGGTAGTACAGAGGTTAGCGATTGCGGTGATGGGGGGGATATAGTGTGTCTAGGCTGAGGAATGTTCTTAGCGAATGCGATGCCGTAATACAGGTTGCCTTAGACGTTACAGATGTCCGTGAGGCTTTCGGAATAGCGGCTAGGCTACCGGATAGCCCGGCTCTAGTACTAGAATCTGGAACCCCTCTCATTAAATCGGCTGGTATGAGCTCTGTGAAGATGCTTAGATCGGCTAAACCTGAGACTCCGATAGTGGTGGACACCAAGACTGTGGATGCAGCTGATGTTGAAGCTAAGATTGTCTCAGAAGCTGGGGGCGATGCTTTCACAGTACTAGCAGTTGCCGGGGAAGAGACTACAGAGCTGGCTGTGGCGAAGGCTTCAGAGCTGGATTTAATGGTGTACTCTGACACCATGAATGTTGATAGGCTGGAGAGGATCCTCAGAAAGCTAAGTGAGGCCGGTGTCCACGTAGCGCTACTACATGTTGGTTTAGATGTTCAGAGGAGATATGGGATAAGAGCTATGGATTTAATTGGGTATATTAGGATGGCAACAGAGGCGTTCAAAGGCCCCATAGCGATTGCTGGTGGTATTAGGCCTAGGGAGGCCGGTAAGCTGGCCTGGCTCGGTGTTAAAATCATAGTAATAGGCTCAGCTATAGTGAGAGCTGAGGATCCTCGTAGCGAGACTATAAAGGCCCTTGAATCCCTGAAAGAGGCTGGTTTCAAGTGCCGGTAGACTATGTAAGGATATCAAGTAGGGATCTAGGAGAGCTAACCCTAGAATCCAACGTTATAGCAGTAGTACCCCTTGGTAGCGTGGAGCAACACTGCGAGGGGCCACTAGGGCTAGACTCAATGATAGCTGAGAGGCTAGCATATGAGGCTTGCAAACACCTAGAAGGTGAAAGTAGAGTTACCTGCATAATACTCCCAACCATAAGCTACGGCTACTCACCTGAGTGGAGCAAGGTTAAAGGTACTATAAGCATACCACTCCACATATACACAGGACTCCTAGAGGCGGTCATAGAGGGTATTATCAGAAGCGGGGTCAAGAGGATAGCTTTAATCAACGCCCACGGGGGCAACGTTGGCGTAGCCGAGGCCGTCCTAAGGAATATAGCTTCAAAACACGAAGGCCTAGTCCTAGCCCTCATCAACTACTGGGAGCTCCTAAACGCAAAACTAGACCATGCCGGGCCATTTGAGGAGTCCGTAGCTAGAGCCCTCGGACTACAAGTTAGCCTAGGCGACTGCATCAACATAGGCTATGAGAGTAAACCTAGAGTCATACTAGGAACCCCCAGCGAGCCGGCAAAGATAGTCTTTGAAGCCAACAGCGCAACCGTAGACTTTGAAACACTAGTCGGAGCTCTAGCCAAAGCCCTTAAGAAGACTTTCAACTAAGACTTTCAACTCCAAGTATATCTCCCAAACACGCTACGAAGCCCATCTCACCCCGATATCTGGCGGCTGCGTGCAACATGCAACCCACAGGGTAACCCAGGTTTTAAAGCCTAGCATTCTACAACATCCACTTATGGCGAGGTTACCTAAACCTCCAGTGAGGCTAGGGGCTTTAAGGAGGTTTAATGTTAAACGATGTGCCTTGAAGCTCGGATCCCTAGATGTAGTCTGTTAGTTGTTTAAATCTAGCTCTCCTCTTAGCTGATGATA
>JAJHQN010000037.1 GCA_020833325.1 Desulfurococcaceae archaeon
TACCGTTAGCGGGGAAACGCGGAGAACGCCATCTACTGAGAAACGGTTGTCTCCGGAGAGGTGGAGCGAGTGGGTGTTCGAGGCTTTATTTTAGAGGGATTTTCATATAAATATTTATATCCTCAACCTAACTTCTATAAGTGGGTAGATCTTATGGCCCGCCGCGGTCTTTTTAGGTGGAAGATTGCTGGTTATGTTGCTAGGATTGCTAGTGGCATTGTGGATCCTGGGGAGTTTGATAGTGGGGTTTTAGCTAGGCATGTTGTTGAGGCTATTCGCAGTGTTGGTATGCAGTTAAGGGATGAGAGGAATGGAGTTTTAGTCTGCCCTCTATGCGGGAAGGGTCCTTTCACGCGGAGGGGTTACTTCCTGCATCTTACGAGGTTGCATTATTCTCACTTGATTGATCTTGTTGAGGTTGAGGCCGATAGGATTGCTGGTGTGGCGAGGAACGTTGTATCCTAGCTATACTCCTTCCATCGCTTGTTTCCACTACTAGGAATACGATGTCTTGGGGGGCTTCCACGGCTAGGTCGTACACGTATACTTTTTCATCCTCTATGTTATACCATTCTATCTCCTCCTCTCTAAACCTATAGTAGCCTGTTTCACCAGTAGGTTTTAGTGTTTGAGCTCTTACAATCCCCACTCTTTTAAGTTGTACTGGTTTCGGGTATAGGAGTATACCTCCTCTCCTCTTAAACCCCTCTCCTATTATCCTCTTAGAGTTTTGATCCTGGACTTCGACTACCACATAGTCTAGATCCTGGTTTCTAGGCTCTTCCTCTAGGATCCTGGCTACCGCCTCCAAAGGATCTCCATAAACCTGCCTCCCCTCCTCCTCAACCAGTTTTAATACCGATAGTCTTACATCGGCTACGGTTATAGTTTCTCTTGTAAACCTTCTAATCTTGATATCGGTCGAGGGCATCCTACCCTTAGCACCCTTGGTAGTTAGAGGCTAGCGGGGCTAATTTATGTTCAATACACCTACGTGGGATTCTTAACAGAACACATTCTTTAAGTAATCTCCTCGCTAGATCATATTGTGGTGGTTGCTTTGAAGAGGAGCCCCACTCTGGAAGTACACCCTATGCTTAGGGAGATTAAGGGTGAGACCGCCTTCACATTCCTAGCTTTAGCACGTAAGCTTATGAGGGAGGGTAGGAGGGTTATAAGCTTTGGGATAGGCCAGCCTGACTATGTGACACCACATCATATAAGGGAGGAGGCTAAGAGAGCTTTAGATGAAGGCTTCACAGGCTATACCGAGACCTCTGGGATACCGGAGCTGAGGGAGGCTATAGCATCCTATCTTAAGGGTAGGTTTGGTGCTGATGTGGATCCAGAGGAGATTATAGTAACTACTGGGGCTAAGACAGCTATATTCATAGCCATAGCTTCATATGTAAGGCCTGGCGATGAGGTCATCGTAGTTGATCCAAGTTACTACGCCTACGCTCAAGTTGTTAAGATATTTGGAGGCACTCCAGTCTACGTGCCCATGGCTTTCGAGCCCGGCTACGGATTTAAACTAGATATAGAGTCTATCGAGAAGGCTGTAACTAGTAGGACTAGGATGGTAGTTATAAACAACCCCAATAACCCCACAGGCTCTGTTTTAAGCCCTGAAGAGTTGGAGGGGCTCTACGACATAATTGTTAGAAACAACCTCATCCTAGTCTCCGACGAGATATACGATAACTTCGTCTACCAGGGGGTTAGGTTTAAGAGCGTCTTAGAACTCGAGGATTGGAGGGATCACGTTTTATACATAAACGGTTTCTCGAAGACGTTCTCCATGACCGGATGGCGCCTAGGCTATCTCGTGGCTAGAAGGGATGTAATACCTTCAATCCTAGACCTAGCTGTTACAGTCTATAGCTGCGCTCCCAGCATAGCCCAAAGGGCTGGTGTAGCGGCTTTAAAGGGCGACTGGGGGCCTGTTAGGGAGATGGTTTCAGAGTTTGAGAGGAGGGCTAGAGTGCTATATAACATTCTATCAGAGTCTGAGTACATTGAGGCCTACATGCCTCAAGGGGCCTTCTACATGTTCCCCAGGGTCTCCAAGTTCCTTAGGAGGGTTGGGATGAGCATAGAGGATCTAGTCTACTACCTATTGTACGAGCACGGGGTCTTAGTGATACCTGGGACCTCGTTCTCAGAGCTCATGGGAGGAGATCATGTTAGGATTAGTTTCGCAACTAAAATGGAGAATGTAGTTGAAGGTTCTAGGATAATAGTTGAGGCGTTGAGGTTAAAGGCCGGTTAAATCATTACATCATGTGGTCTAGCCTCCTCCCTCCCAGCATGAGTTACCCTAGCTAACCTGGCTTTCCAGGCATTCTCTACATCGCGGGCTCCAGCATAACCTAGCGATGCTTTAAGCCCCGCCACCACCTCTGCTAGAACTTCGACTACGCTACCTCTGTAAGGTACCAAGCCTTCAACACCCTCTTCAACACCCTTAGATGGTCTTGAATAACGGTCTAGGGCGAACCTCCTCTCCATAGCCCCCCTACTGCCCATACCCCTATATTGCTTGTACACTTTAGATCCAACTCTAATCTTAACCCCAGGCGCCTCCTCTACTCCAGCGAAAAGCCTACCACTCATGGCTACAGAGGCTCCTGCCACTAAGGCCTTAGCTATATCCCCTGCATTCTTAAAACCCCCATCTGCTATAATTGGAATTCTACCGTGTAACCCTAGCTCCTCTAGCGCAGACCTAGCCTCTATTACAGCCGTTAGAGTTGGCATGAAGGCTCCTGTTACCTCAGCTGTAGAGCATATACTACCACTCGCAATCCCAACCCTAAGCCCCGAGACCCTTTCAACCTTCGATATAAAGTCTAACACAGACTCTCTCGTCCCAAGGTTACCTACAACTATGTCCGCTGAAACCTCCTTGGCTATCCTAGCAACACCACTTATAACATTAACATTGTGGGCGTGAGCTACGTCGATGACTAGAGCGTCAACGCCAGCCTCATCTAAAGCCTTAGCCCTAGCTATGTCGAAGGGGCTTATAGCAGCTCCAACTCTAAGCCTACCATCCTCGTCTAGAACTGGAACAGGTTTATACTCCCTAAGCAACCTTATAAAGCCTAAAGCCTTCCTAGCCCAGAACTCCGGGTTAGCCTGATCGAAGACAGTAAAGCTAACAGGGCTTCCTTCCGAGAAAATAATAGCAGCCCCCACCTGGAGCTCTTCAACCCTAAAAGCAACATCCTCAAAGCTCTCCCGAGGAGAAGCTCTAGCAACCTCAGCCCAGGGGGATGGGTTGGATCTCTTGACAAGCTTAACTTGAGACACTTGACTTTCAACACCCATATTCCTATGGATAACACCAATAGAGCCGAGCCTCGCCAGAGTAGTAGCGAGTCCCCACTCTGTAACAGTATCCATAGGGCTTGAAACCAGGGGTATGTAGATCTCTATATCCGACGTAAACTTCGAGGTTAAATCTACCTCCGAAGGCTCGACCGTAGCCAGCCCAGGTACTAAGACGACATCATCGAACGTAAGGAGCTCTCTAAACTCCCGAGGCACTAGCACCACCTCACGTTAAACCCCTCTAAGGTAACCCAATAAGTGTTTATTGGTAAGAGCTATAATAATATAAGTTATTTAGTGAAATCTACTCCCTTTGGAAGCCAAGGTTTTGGTGGTAGCGGTTAAGGTTTGGAGGCTGCCTCGGTTTCCCCAGTTACCCCTATCATTTACACGCTTCTACATATGAGATCTCTTTGCTTACGTACTAATGCAGGTCATACAGGTTTGTTTTCTCCCTATCCTGTAAGTGCTGAGGCCGATGAGCCTCTAATAGGCATGGTTTACCTGGAGGGGGGTGGATGTACCCTCCGGGGTGACTGGAAGCGAGTGCTCCCGTTGGGTGGCCTAGGTTTCGTTTAACTGTTGAGAGGCTGGATGGCGGGGAGCTTTTTAGAGGTGAAGAACTGCTACCTACCGAGAAATTGTTTATAAGACAGCTAGCCTAGGGATATACTTATTGAGGTGAGGTTTCATGGCTAGGGTTCCATGTGATATTAAGGATCTATCCTTACCTCCAGGCTCTGAGCTGTTAAGGTATGATGGTGGTGTTTTAAGTGTTCCAGGTAACCCTGTTGTTGCTGTTATCAGAGGTGATGGTATCGGGCCTGAGGTTATAGGGAGTGCTGTTAGAGTTATAGATGAGGCTGTTAGGGTAGCCTATGGTGGTTCTAGGAGGATACACTGGCTTGAGCTGGTAGCTGGGAGAGGTGCTTTTGAGATTTGCGGTACACCGCTTCCTGAGGTTACAGTTGAGGCTATAAGGCTTGTTAGGGCCGCTCTTAAAGGGCCTCTTGAGACTCCTGTGGGTGGTGGTTATAGGAGTGCTAATGTGTTGCTGAGACAGCTTCTCGACCTCTACGCTAACATTAGGCCTGTTAAGTGGTATGGGCAGCCCACGCCCTACATGTATCCTGGTAAGGTCGACCTTGTGGTTTTCAGGGAGAATACTGAGGATCTCTACGCTGGTATAGAATGGGCTTTTGATAGTGTTGAAGCAGAGGATTTCAGGAGATTTCTTAGGGAGAGGTTTGGTGTTAGGCTGGCAGCGGATACAGGAGTTGGTGTTAAGCCTATAAGTAGGAGTGCTACTCAGAGGCTTGCAAGGCTTGCACTATCATGGGCTATTAGGAGGGGTCGTAGGAGGGTTACAATAGCTCATAAGGGTACTGTGATGAAGTTCACTGAGGGCGCTTTCGCTAGGTGGGTTTACGAGATTGCGTTGAACGAGTTTAGAGATAGCATTGTACTGGAGAGGGAGATAGAGTCGATGGAGGGGGTGGTTCCGGAGGGGAAGGTTCTCGTTAACGATAGGCTTGCTGACAACCTGTTACAACAGCTAATACTCAGACCCTGGGATTACGATGTTATAGTATGCCCTAACGTGCTAGGGGATCTCGTTAGCGAGGTTGCGGCAGCCGTAGTTGGAGGTGTTGGAATAGCACCTGGCATAAACATGGGTGATGGGATTGCGGTAGCAGAACCAGCCCACGGATCAGCACCTAAGCATGCTGGTAGGAATATAGCTAACCCTACAGCATCCATCCTAGCAGGGGCACTCCTACTAAGAGAGCTCCTAGGCTGGCATGAGGCGGCCGACGTCATTGAGAAGGCTGTGGGAGAAGCTATAAGCCGGGGGTTTGTTACATATGATCTAGCAAGGTATACTGGGGATGCTACACCTTTAGGGACTAGAGAGTATACTGAGAGGTTAGTGGAGATAATGAGGGTTACGGGTTAACGCGCTCTTAAACTGTTCTCCTCGCTTAGAGAGGGCCGGTCTCATCTTCTATAAGCTTCACTAGCTCCACCAGCTCGCCAAGCTTTCTAATCTCATACCTCGCTACATCCCCTAGGATCCCCTCCTCATCCCTATATCTAACTGGGTAGCCTACAATCTCCATAGCTGGCTTATCCCATATAGAGTCTCCTACGAACATTGTGCTATCAAGGCTTATGTTTAAAGCTCTAGCTATGGTTTTCACCGCTTTATCCTTCCAAACCCCCACGAGGGGGACGCCTCTCGGTACTAGGTAACCTCTCTTATCAAATGAAAGCTTGTTAGCCATCCATATATCAGCTCCTACAACCTCTGCAACCCTCGACACTAGGAGGTCTACACCCCCACTTACAAGAGCAATCCTCACACCCCTCCTCTTAAGCCACCTCGACACAGCTGGAGCCTCAGGATCCACCTCAATCCTAGATAGTATCTCTACGAGCTCACTCCTATGAATAGGCCCACCCCTAGCCTTAACCCATAGCATTACATCGAGCTCCATCCACCTAACATAGTCTATCAAACCCCTCTCAAACATAACCCTGTAAACCTCAGCCTCACGCGAGACACCGAAGAAGTCGTGGAGATACTGCCAGCTACTCTTAACAGGCACGAGAACACCGTCAACATCGAATATAACAAGCCTAACCCTCAAAACCAGCCTCCTCCCTACAAACATCAGATGTAGTAACCCTATAATAGATGATAGCAGTAATGGCAATAGCTATAAGCGTGAGCAAAACCAGGCCAACAACAAGCTGTAAAACCAAATCCAAAACCAACCCCCAAACACGTAGGTTAAGGAGAACCCTTTAAACATGAAACCTCTCACTAAACCAGCCTACAGGTAAGGCCTACAACCACCATAGAAGCCCTAGTACGAGAGCTTCTAAGCATGTTAACCTCCAGGTTCACAATAGCGTTAGCATGCAAGCACCCCCATCATAAGAACTACTACGCATCCCACTTCCATGGATAGCATACACAATAGTGTTTGAGAGCGGCTTCACACCAACCTAAACCTACAACCCCCCATACTCCCTTTAACATTAATCTCTCTAAGTTGCCTGTGCTAGGAGCTCCCACCATGAGGGGTTATAGTGGGTTACTGTTGAAGCTCCAGCCAGCCCTAAGATAATAGTGTGGGGGTTACTTAGATTCTTAGGCTTAGAGCTTTAAGCATCAGGGTTTCTAGCTCCAGGCCAGACCATAGTTCTTAGGTAACCCTGGCATTAGGGTTTTCGTGGGTCTGGGTATGGGAGTTTGTAGTCGTATTGGGGCCCTCCTTAGGCTGTTCGGGGCTATTATATTTAAAGACCTGGGCGTGTTCTAGTCTTGTGGTGGTTGTTTTGATTGTTGGTGTTATGAGTGATAGTCATGATTCTATTGAATGTGTTAGGAGGGCTTCTAGGGTGTTCTCGGAGGCCGGTGTCTCTGCTGTCCTACATCTCGGTGATATTGTTGCCCCTTTCACCCTCAGGTTCTTGGCTGAGAATCTTAGAGTTCGTTTTGAGGCTGTATTCGGTAATAATGATGGTGAGAGGGTTGGCTTACTTAGGGTTGCTCAAGCTTATGGAGTTAACCTTGGTGATCAACCTAGGGTTGTGGTTTTTAATGGTAGGAGGCTCCTCCTAACCCATGGTTTTGGTGATCCAAATACAACCTACGAGGTGGTATCAGCTCTCGCTGAGTCTAGGAGGTGGGATGCGGTACTCTACGGTCACACTCATGAGGCTTCAATAGACTATAGGAGGGGTGTCCTCCTGTTGAACCCAGGTGATTGCAGCGGCTACCTGGGCAGGCCTAGTGTAGCACTACTAGACCTTAAGACTATGAAGGCGAGGTTGGTAGAGCTTTGAAGATGAACCTAGGCCCTCTGAAGCTTTTCATCCAGGCTAGCGTAGGCAGTGTGGAGAGCGTAGGGTTTATACTAGGAGTGAAGGTGGAGGACACTGTGGAGGCGGTGGTAGTGTATAGGGTTGATAACGAGCTAGGATCCCCTGTAGAGTTCAGAGCAAACCCATGGCATGTAGTTCAAGCGCATAGAGTTGCAGAGCTCTACAAACTAGAGGTCATAGCACTGTACCACACACACCCAACATGCCCTCCAATCCCAAGCCACCTAGACCTAAAAGGAATGAAGCTATGGCCAATACCGTGGATCATAGCGTGTAGAGATACAATAAAAGCCTGGAGGCTAGAAGGTGAGAAGATCGTGGAGGTAGAAGTGGTGTGAGCGAATTCGAAGAAGCTAAAGACAGGATAACATCATACCCTCTAGCCAGCATCGAGGACGTATGGGTAGAGTACGATAAGAGCAGCGATACACTCCACATACTCTTCGGCAAAGAAGAGGCAGAGGAATCAATACTAGTAGACGACAACATAATCATCAATGTATCAAAAGGAAGAATAATCGGGATAACAATCACAGAGTTCAAAAGAAGATACATAGAATCCTAAACCTAACATCGCGATAAGACATGGAAGTACAGACCATGAAACTACCTAGATCTCGAACCACGACTCGATCTCTAAGCTATATCTATAAATCTAAACTACAACTCCCAAGTGGAAACCTCAAACTCCCCGGGGGGAACCCTTCTTGGATAAGCTGTAATAGCGGGGGAGAGGTTCTAGGTAGCATGGGAATTAGGAGTCTACGGAAATAGGTCTATTGGGGTTAGGGTTAGTAGGGATACTACTAGTAGTAGTGTTGCTAGCCCTATGGCTGTTATCAGAGGCCTGGTCTTCTCTCCAAGTAGTGTTGCTATCAGATCTCCTACTAGGTGTGCTCCATCGCTTGCTATTGCTCCTGCTGGTGTTGGGATTAGTATTGGTGCTGCGTTTATCAGTGCTAGGGCTAGGTTTATTATGACTAGTATTTGTAGCATGGTTACTGGGATTCTAAAGATGTAGTTTTGCTCTATCCTAACCCCCAGTCTTTCCCGCCCCTCTGGTTTAACAATTGTTACACTCTCCTCCCTACCCTCATGTAGGACCTTGAGGTTTATCGTTACAGTTCTATCCCTATCCCTGACCCCCAGCTCCTCAAGGACCCTTAGGAATTCGTCTAGGCTTCTAACGTTTACACCGTTAACCTCTACCACAACCATACCCTTCTTTAGCCCTCCTAGGTCTGCTGGTGAGCCTCCCTCAACGTCCAGTATTATGACTCCATTATTTAGAACTGGTGCTAGTAGAATTAGGAGTCCGAATGCTACAGCTGCTAGTATAACATTTGCTGCTACGCCAGCAGAGTATACCTTAAGCCTTGATGTTGTAGGAGCTCCCCTAAGCTCCCCCTCATCAGGCTCCACGAAAGCCCCGGGGATGAAGGCTAGTAGTATGAAGCCTGCATCTTTAACCCTCACACCTACAGCTCTAGCTACTAGAGCGTGTGCAAGCTCATGGAGTAGTATTGCTATACCAATCGGTACTAGCAGGAGTGGGAGCTCATCAAGGGGTATGGTGATGCCTGGTAGTAGTGGTACGAAACCCTCAGCAAACCCAGGCTCCGGGGGTGGGGTAATGTATCTTCTAATGAAGATGGTTACAGCTAGGTAGTAGAAGAAAGTCATTGCGATCACAAGGGTTACAATGGAGAACCAGCCGTAGAGGCTTAGAAGCCTAGCTAGAGCTCCACCCAGAGGGCCACCCTTAATCCCAGTCCTAGCTATGAGTAGTAGAGGGTAAACCCTAACCCTACCAGTAGAACCCCTAAACCTAAGCCATAGCAAAGCCCAGAAGACAGCTAACACCACGGCGAACGCTACCAAGCCCCAGTCAACCAACACCGAAACACCTTAAAACAGAGAGGACCCTAACCCTAATAAACCCCAGTCTCAGACTAGACATCCAACATGCTCGGAGCTCCCCTCTCCCATTGCTTTGAGGTAAACGGGTGTGCTACACAACGTTTACTTTGCGAGCCGCCCATCAGCCCAGCATCTCCAGCTGGAGGTTACCTGCTACAGTCTCCTTTAGAGTTTTAAAGTGTTTATCTCTAGCTACTAGCACCATGTTATTGTTAACCGCCTGAGCGGCTATTACCAGGTCTGTTGCAGGTAAGGGGCTACCAAGAGCTCTCAGCTTACTCTGCCACGCTATAGCGAGATTATAGTCCCTCCGTGTAGGGTATAGTATGTTCTCAGCGTATCCTACAGCTGGTGGATACTCAATAACAGTTATTATCGATACATAGGGTGCCCTCCCGGTGACCTCCTAGCAAGCTCTATGATTGCGCTTGTATCGTAGATCTTACTCTCTCCCACGTCCTCTCCCTCAAATCCCTATAAAGCCTCTCCTCATCCTCAGGACTCAACGGCTCCAGCATATCAGGCTTCAACCCCATCTTCAACAGCTCCTCAACAAGCCTCTCGGAGGGTATGGAGGTCTCAGTCTCCTCCAGCCTTCTGAGGTACTCTTCAATAGCACGTCTGATAACCTCGCTCCAGTTAACCTCCCCATGCTCCTTCATCCTCTCATGACCCCCTCCCCGCATCCCAAGAGGCCTAGCCTTGTGCCAGGGCCTCCCCGAGCGGTTTGTCGGTTTTCCGCTCGGAAGCGCACTCCTCATCCCTCCTATCGGATTCCCCATGCTTGGGGCATCACCTTTCAGGGCCGGGGGGCCTCGGCCCCGGTGGGACCATCGGACCTCCTTCCCGCACCGGGCTTCTCGACCATAGATGGGTTGATCAAGCCTTAAATCTTTATAGCTCATAGTAAAGTTTACAGTCACAATGGCGTACCTATGTACATAACCTTGAATTAAGGCTATTATGGCTTTATGAGGGTACACGGATGTCCTCTGTTGGTTAGCGGAGCTCCTAGGACAATTTGTAATGCTTTCATATAATCTCTCTACTCTATAAGGGGTTTGCCTTCTGACATTAACATTTATTTTGCTGGGTGGTAGTTGTAGCCCTGTGGGGTGGTTTTGGGTTGAACCCCTATGCTATAGCCTATGTTAGGGGCTCTCTTGCTCTCGACTCTCGTGGTTCCCCTACGGTTAGGGTTTCTGTTAGGCTTGAGGGTGGTGGTGTGGGTGTTGCTCTTGCTCCTAGTGGTGCTAGTAGGGGTTTGAGGGAGGCTGTTGAGGTTAGGGATGGTGGTGTTAGGTGGGGTGGTCGTGGTGTTGGTATTGCTATTGCTAGGGTTAACGAGGTTATAGCTCCTAGGCTTAGGGGTGTTGATGCGAGGAATCAATCCTACGTCGATGGCATCCTCATAGCACTAGATGGGACTCCTAACAAGGCTAACCTAGGCTCCAACGCTACAACCCCTACTAGTGTGGCTGTAGCTAAGGCTGCAGCCTCCCAGTCGGAGCTCCCACTCTACTCCTACCTTGGCGGTGTCGGTGCTAGAACGCTACCAGTACCACTAATGAACATAATCAACGGTGGTGTCCACGCTGGTAACGAGTTGAGCTTCCAGGAGTTCATGGTGGCCCCCGTTGGATTCGATTCATTCAAAGAGGCTTTAAGGGCCGGTGTGGAGGTTTACATGAGCTTGAAGGGCTACCTAAGGGATAGGTATGGTTTAGGTTCGACAAACGTTGGTGATGAGGGTGGATTCGCTCCACCAATGAGGTTTGTTGAGGAGGCGTTGGACGCTCTTGTTAAGGCTGTTGAGAGAGCAGGCTACAAGGTTGGATTAGATGTACTCCTAGGTCTAGACGTGGCTGCAAACCAGTTGTACGATGGGAGGGAGGCAGTGTACAAGGTTGATGGTAGGAGGCTCTCGGCAGGGGAGCTCCTAGACTACTACCTAGACCTAACATCGAGGTACCCCGTAGCGTACATAGAGGACCCCTTCATGGAGGATGACTTGGAGTCCACAGCGAAGCTAACAGGAAGGCTAGCTGGGAGAGCTCTCATTGTAGGAGATGACCTGTACGCTACAAACCTAAGGATACTAGCTAGGGGCCTTGAGCTAAAGGCTACGAACGCAGCTCTACTAAAGGTCAACCAAGTTGGAACACTAACAGAGGCCCTAGACTACGCTAGGCTAGCTTTAGGCAACGGGCTTAAAGTCGTTGTAAGCCATAGGAGTGGTGATACAGAGGATCCATTCATAGCAGACCTAGCTGTAGCCCTAAACACAAGCCTCATAAAGACAGGGGCCCCGGCTAGGGGTGAGAGGACCGCTAAGTACAACAGGTTGCTCGAGATAGAGGAGGAGCTAGGGCCAACAGCGGTCTACCCGGGCATGAGGGCGTTCAAGTGGTAGGCGGGATCGTTAACTGGGGGGTTAACGTTTAGGAGCTCCTTATAACAGGTTGCCTCCTGGCAAGTGCGATGATGTAGTGCTTCAACTTCCTACACTCACCCCTTGAGTCAAGGCATCTAAGGTAAACCCTGTAACCCTCAATCCTCACATCCTCCACTCTAACACCTAGAGCTCTAGCAGCCCCCAGGACACCTTCTACAGTAACCTCGGGTAGCTTGCTTGTATCACCACAGGGGCCTAGGTTGCATGCGGCACAAGCCTGCCCGTGAGATGCTATGTTTGAAGCACAACTAGCAGAGTGTACCCTGAAGCCCAGCCTCTCAGCCTCCCTAACAACGATCTCCTTCAGGTCGGAGCCCTTGATCGGGATTTGAACTCTGGGCCCTCTGAGGGGCTTCGAGAGCCTCCTCTCAACCTCACCTACATCCACTACACCTGAGCTCCTAAGCCTGGACATGATCCTAGGTGTAACCCTCAGGGTGCCGGGCACAACATCTCTAACACCGTGGCTTAAGGCTAGCTCTAGTATATCCCTAGCCTCCCTATCAGTAACCCCTGGCACAATGGGCCTCATGAAGAGTGTTACATGAAACCCCCTCCTAGCTAGCCTAGACGCAGTCTCAAACCTCTCAACAGGGCTGGGGGCTCCAGGCTCAAGCCTCCTCCAATACCTCAGGGTAACCACGGTTACCAGGATGTCTATCATTGGATCCACGGAGCCAACCAGGGCTTCAACCCTATCACCGCCAAGGGAGGGTTTTGTTGAAACCTGCTGAGGGTTACCCAGATAGTCCCTCAAAGCCCTAAAGTACTCAAGAGCCCTCCAGAAGGTAACCTCCATGAAGGGCTCTGTAACACTACCGAAGGCAAGCAACGTGCCATGAGCTCCTGGGACGAAGTAGGGGTTCGATGCTAGAGCGTAGACAAGCTGAAGGCCCGAGAGAGGGTAAGGGGATGGCCTCGGGGGAAAACCCATATCGTAGATGTAGCAGTACAAGCAGCCATAGCTACAACCCACACCAGTGTGAACAGTCATACCACAGGGTATAGGCTCACGCCTAGCATGCCAATCCCTAGAAGCAACGGAAACCTCATCATCGCTAAGGGTGTCCTCAAGAACCCTCCTAACCCTAGCCTTGAACTCTAAAGCTTTAACAACACTCTCCCCATCGAAAATCAAGTGACAGCAAACCCGGGGAACCGCTAGTACAACCAAAACCTTTAAACAAGGCTATGTAGGAAGTTGGTTGAAGCATCAAGCAAATATAGGCTTACAGGCTTTAAAACCAGGTGGGATTGGGAGGGCCTGAGATGTCGACCATCGACCATCTAGCTAGGATACGCGTTGTAATCGATACACTTAGATCCCTCGGTTTCAAGGTCTTCGTCATAGGTGCTAGAAGCCTTGTAATGCACGGAGTAGATATCGGTAGGGAGACTAAGGACTGGGATCTCTTCATAGACAGACATTTCGATGTAGAGCTTAGGGATAAAATCACAAGATTGCTTAGAGATAGAGGTTTCAAGGTTCAATGGAGGAAGTGGGGTTTCTACGTTAATAGCGATGATGTACACGTTGATATCAACTATGCACCTCTAACACTTGATGATATGTTCATCTCCAGGTGTTCTGAGGTAGAACCTGGGTTATACCTACCATCACCCGAAGACCTCATAGTATTGAAGTTGATGTCCGGTGAGAGGAAGGACATAGATGATGTGAAGAAGATCCTCCTACAACTACGTGGAAAGCTTGACATGGACTACATTAGGTTAAGGGCTAGACAAGCTGGGTTGGAGAGGGAGCTGGAGAGGATCTTGAGGAGGTTGAAGACTTATGGTTAACTACGTGAGGATAGTGCCTGGGATAGCTATACCAGATTACATGGGATTCCTCCTGGAGCTCTGCAAGCCCGTTAAATACACTAGGAAGGCTGTGGAGGCTGGACACCTACTCCTCATAGACTACCACCCACCATACATACAGCTCGAATGCAGGGACTTGGATAGGGTCGTAGAGGAGGCTCAGAGGAGGGGACTGAGAGTCTATAGGGGTAAAAGGCATATAGCTATAACGGATGGAGCTTACAGGGCTAGAGTGTACATAGAATCATAGAGGTTGGGGTAGGGGAAAAGTTTTAAGCTCTC
>JAJHQN010000038.1 GCA_020833325.1 Desulfurococcaceae archaeon
GAGTCTCCTCCTACCACCTCGACCCAGTGTAGCCCTAGTTTCAATAGGGTCTCCTTGAGCTTAGCTACCTTCGACGGCCTATCAATGGCTATCACCCTAGCCTTAGGCCCTACGAGTTGAGCTACATGACTCACCTTCCCTCCAGGGGCTGCAGTCATATCCACTATGACCTCCCCAGGCTTCGGATCTAGGAGTCTTGCAACGTACATCGATGTAATAGCCTGCCCGTATACCAGCTCACCGCTACCTGGGAGCTCTGAGACCTTAGGGGCTTTATACGCGGGGTTTGTGATTTTGACGAAGAGACCTCTACGTGAAATCCTAGCCTCACCCCAGTCCACCACGGCAATGCCTGAGCCTACTGGAGCTCTCCTCGGTGATACAACTGTGACTAGATCGCCTCTCCTGACATTCCCAGCCTCTAGGACGCCTGGAGCGTAGAGATCGCTACCCATGAGGACCGACTCTGAGGCCCTCTTATCAGCTACAACGAGCTTATCGTATAATGGGATCCTAAAGGGGCCCTCTACGGGAGCCCATATGGCTTCAGGTATATCCTCGTCAACGTAGAAGCTTAGACCGCTAGCCCTCAGGATGTCAAGGTACTCTCCAACGCTAACCCTAAAAGTATTAACCCTAACGTAGAGTCTGGGGGAGGGCGTGGTGAGACTTTCTACAAGCCTACAGAGGGGTCCTGCAACGCTATCCAGATCCTCTGAGAGGCCAACATCGTAGTATATGTGGTGACCGCATAGGCCTTCCATCGAAGGTCAACCCATTGACCCTACCTCAATGACCCCCGAGGGGTCTCAGGCTATGTCGGCCCTATCATCCCACTAGTAGGTTTAGTGTTAGGGCTTTATAAAAGCTACTTCCTCCTTATACCTTTATACCTAACCCTGAGAAACTCGATTCCCGCTTTAGCTATCGTCTCCTGCACTCTATAGTCATCTGAGGCCACTATAACCTCCACCCCTCCGGCTTTTAGCTCTAAAGCCAATGCTATAACCTTTAGGTCAACATTGCTTAGATGCCTTAAGGTCCCAGCTTTCCTAGCCGTCTCTACAGCTTTCTCCACATAGTAACCGCTAGGTTCCAGCACTTCAAGCCTCCTAGATTCTAGGAGCTTCTCTAGAACAGCTCTACTCTCACTATCTCTCACCTCGCTCACTACAGATGCTGGTGTGTAGCATTTTAACGGGGCTACTAGGGGAACCCCTGCTAGTATAGCACCTGTATCTAGAACCAAGACCTTACCCTCCTTTAACTTCAAGCTCTAAGACCTCCTAGAGCTCACAGCTAGGTCACCAGTATGCAAGTAACCTTGTGTAGAGCCTCTCATAGAAGTTATCCCACCATCTAAACCTAACCATTCTAACCCCTGCATCACACCTAGTGATGGCTACGAGGCTTCCCGGCTGTAGTTCTCTAACAATCTGGCCGTCTAGGTTTAGGTAGGCCTCGTTGCTCTGCGGTGTAATGGAAGCCTCGACCCTAGAGTGGCTGGGCACGACTAGGGGTCTTAGATGTAGTTGTACGGGGTTGAGAGGGGTTACTATGAGGACGTCGAGTCTCGGATCTACTATAGGCCCTCCAGCACTAAGACTGTAAGCTGTACTCCCAACAGTTGAGGATACCACAACCCCGTCACCGTCAACTCTCATAGCTGGGTAGCCGTCTACCAGCACGTTAAGCCTAGTAAGCTTAGCCATCTTAGAGACTACAGCTACGTCGTTAAGTATGCACGCCAGCCTCTCCCCGTTAGCGTAGACAGCATACCTAGGGTAGACAACTAGCTTGTAATCACCTCTAATGAAATCCCTAATCCTATCTTCGACCTCGTACTTCTCAACATCGAGGAGAAAGCCCCTCTTCCCAGCCCTAATACCCATTATGATAGGGGTTTCATCCTGTAATTTTAAAAGGGTTCTAAGGAGGGTTCCGTCGCCTCCGACAACAACAAGTTTTCCAGGCACGCTTCCGCGTAGGCTAAACCTAGGGTAGCTGGATAGGCTTTCATAGCTTACAGACTCTTCAACTAGAACCCTGACACCGTGCGACTCGAAAGCTCTAGCAACCCTGAGGGCTGTCTCCTCAGCAATAGCACTACCAAGTTTAACAACAAGCCCTACTACGTCCAAAGCTCTACTCCCATTAAAAGATACTATGAGAGGCATAGATTAAAAACCTAAACTCTCCAGTTTAAACGCTAAAAGCACTACAACCAGGTCGTTACCGCTCTTTAGGGCCTTCACGATATCCCTACTTAGATCTACAGCTGCCTTAGAGGCGCTCACCATAACAGTTTCCGGGCCTACATAGCTCGATCTCCTGAAGACCATCCTCCTATCATCTGATAAAGTCATCCTAGAGGAGCCCCTGCCAACCACGGAGTCGCATAGACCACTGCTACAGAGAACAGCTACAACTATAGAGCCGTCGCTCGATATAACCTCCTTGAGCTCCCGGGGTAGCCTTGCCGGGGAGATTTCGGCTGATACTCCTACTATGCAATCACCTCTAGGCGTTAGATAATCCTCTGTGGTAACCTCCATTGTAGACCTATGAGTCGCCCTTATGTTAGTATGCCCTCTAGCCCTAAACACTACACCCCTAATATTAACATCAAACACCTGAGACCCTGTTGGTTAATAACATCCACGGTTTTAAGATATTAAAGGTGCCTTAGCCTGCCTCCTCTCCCTAACAGTGCTTATAAGCATATCTTTAGCTTTAACCTCTAAAACACCTAGAACGCTCTTATTCCAACGCTCCACCCTCTCTATAGTCTTAGGAGACACCCTCAAAGCCCTAGAGGCTAAAACCCTAGACCTAGATTTAGAGTAGCCTAGAGCCCTGTAGACAAGGTATAACGCCAGAGCAACCCTACCCCTCAACGTCCTAGCCTTAAGAACGGGGTTAGAGTCTACGAGCTCTAAAGCAAACCTAACAACAGGGTAGGAGGAGAGGATGTTTAAAGCCCTGGAGTTGATAAGAGAGGTTATCAAAGAGAACCTATCAACAGAACCACCACCCTTAAACCTAAAACTATGAAACCCCGCGGAGAACCTAGGCTTCAAAGCAGGAGAGCTGGAGAAGCGGACACCATCGTCTAACAGCTCCTCTACAACCGAACCACAGCTAGCGCAAACAACATAGCCAACCCCGTGATCCCAAATAAGGTTATCGGAGCCACAAAACCTACAAATCAAACCCAGCACACCGAGAGACGACATAGGCTAGAAGGGATAACAAAACAATGTAGAGAAGGCGCTACTCAAGCCACCCCTACGTAAACGAAACTAACAATACATAAAGCGAGAGTAACCCAATCCAGGGTTTAACAAAGTCGACATTAAAGCCCGAGCAAGCTCCATTTTCAAGGCGGGTTAAGCTCATGTCTACAGGATGGGGGAGGTCATTCCCATTCCCTTCCTCTTCTTAGTGTTAGGATTGCTGATGTTAGTAGTACTAGGGTTGCTATTGGTGTTAGGATTGATGTTGCTGTTTGCGGGTTTGCCAGTGATGTTACACCTACTATGATTGCTCCCGCTGCTGTTGCTATTGCTAGTGTTGCTAGTGTTCTATATATCGCTTTTGGCATGTTCTCCAGGGTTACTATTGTTACTGTTAGGTTGCTATATGTTATTGCCATGTTTACTAGGGCTAGTCCTACGAGTGGTTCGCTTAGAGTTAGTGTTATCGTTGTAGCTACTATCGCTATGGCCATGGCTATCCTTGGTCTTAAGGTGTAAGATGCTATTATCGAGCCTGCTAGGGAGCCTGCTGTCAGAGCTACTATAGCGTTAACTCCGTGATCCTCTATTGTCGTCGATAGTAGGGATACCTTTACAGCTCCAAGCCCTCCCAGTATGAGGGCTAACTTTAACACGTCCGCGTACAAGTGCCTGTAGGCTTCAGGGTTTCTCCTAAAGGATAACATGTCTACTAGAACTTCGACTGTTTTCAATGTTATGCTTGGTAGTGGTGGTGGTCTTAGCGTATACGCTAGAAACGCTATGGATACCGCTGATGCCACAGCTAGGGGTGCTCCTAGGTTTAAACCTAGGATGCTCCAGGCTATGAGGGCTAGAAGTGCTAGAGTGTATGTTGCTATGCTAGATGAAACCAGGGCTACACCCCAGTCACTATAATCTACGTCGTTAAGCACGCTAGCAAGTACAGCCGCTGATACTATGCCAAACGCTATAGATGCAAGTAGGTAGAATGTAGCGTAGCCAAGCCCACCCTCTAGGGAGGCGGGGATAGCTGATAGTATGAGAGCTATGGATGAGAGGGTTAACACAGGCCTCCTAGCACTAGGGGATAAGAGTAGTCTTAGGAGGGGGAGTCTGGCTAGAAACGCTATGGAAACCCCAACCCAGCCTAGGAGGCCCGCTACAACCCCGCCTAGGACGCCTATAACTATTGTAGATGAGAGTAAGGCCTCGGAGTAAAGCCAAAGAGCTGTTACGAAAGCGTAGCTTAAAACCAGTAACACTAAAGTCGCCAGCTTAGACCCCCTTACGACACTAGGTTACATAAGAGCTTGTATAGGGATAACTCGGTAATCCTGTGAGAGCTAGGACCTCCTTGCAACCTCGCTTATCTCATGCAATGGCATGTATTTAACCCTGCACCCCTTAAGTTTAGCTAGTTTTGAGTAGAAATCAGCTATCACGCTACTAGACCCTGCTACTAAGAGTATTTGAATACACTTCTCCCCCGTATGGCTGTGTAGCTGTGTTATCCTAAGCTCCCCATAGCCTCCTATAACTGTTGCCACCTCCACCAGATCCCTATCGCATATATGGGCTATGAGCGCTATGCAGTCATGCGGTATCACGTGGTGAGTGTAATCCTCTAGCAACCCTCTTAGGGCTAGTTCAACAACGCTACTCCTATCTAAGCCCAGCATCCCTGCTACCATGTCGAGGCTCTCAGCTAAACTCCTGCTTACGCTTACACCAAACCTCTTCTTAGCCAAACCTAGCAACCCTCGCTAGTGCATAGATGGTTACGAGGATTAAACCTGTTACACCTGAGGGTGGCATGTTTAGGCTTATGGAGGCTAGTAAGCCTAGGGCAGAGGCTATGGAGGCTATCGTTATGGAGGCTAGGGTTACCTGTAGGCTACCACGAGCTACTATGACTGCTATAGCTCCAGGTAGGAGTGTTAGGACAGATGTTACTAGGAACCCTGTTATCCTAAGCATTATGGCTACGCTGAGGGCCATTAGGGTGTAGAGGGTGAAATCGTAAATCCAAACCTTCAAACCACTAACGAGGGCCGTCTCTCTACTAACACCTACAAAGAACACCTCACGTGCAATGCTAAGAGAGAATACAGCTACGAGAAGCCCCACTATTAAAGCTGTGAGTCCTTCAAAGCTGGTAACGAGTAGGGGATCTCCTAGGATGAGCTGTGAAACCCTTCCAGCCCCTACAATCCTCTGAGCATAGTATAAGGCTAGTACTGTAGCTGAGGCTGTAAACGAGACCATGATAGATGCTATGACATCACTGCTTACACCCTTATAAAGAGCATATCCCGAGGTCCAGACTAGGACTAGGACTAGTAGTACAGCTAGAATCCAATCCCCACCCTTGTGTCCTAAAACTATAGCTGAGAGGGGGGCTGCTAGCAACGCCATATGAGGTGTTACGTGGGCTAGGAAGTAGAGCCTCCTAGCAGCTATTAAAGCACTTATAGAGCCAAAAGCAAGGGAGGATCCGATAACAGCCATTACTGTAGGGTAGCTTACAACCCAGTACAGCTTAGGTGTAATAAGGAGGGTTACAAGCGATACTATGAGTAGTGCTAGGTATAGCCTAGTGTCCATGCTCTGACACCCAATAAGGGTATAGAGCTCCTGGAGCCAGCCTCGATAAAACCTCGTGGGGATCCCCGATAGCCACTACCCTCTTATTAAGAGCTACGACAAGCCTAGTATGCTCTAGGAGCGGGTGCGGGTCGTGGCTTGTAACAACTACAAGCCTATCCGTAGCCAGCTGGCTTAAAACCCTTGATAAAGCAACCCTACCCTCAGGATCCACGGAGGCTAGAGGCTCGTCTAGTAGCATTATAGGAGCACC
Organism: Desulfurococcaceae archaeon; assembly: GCA_020833325.1. GTDB lineage: Archaea > Thermoproteota > Thermoprotei_A > Sulfolobales > Acidilobaceae > DSZV01. The sequence goes on from JAJHQN010000038.1 coordinate 6,097, forward strand.
TGTTACAAGAACACTAGCTATTAAAACCCTCTGGAACATACCACCACTAAGCTCGCTCAACCTTAAATACCAGGAGCCTCTAGGAACGCCCACCATTGAGAGACACCTCTCAACAACACCCCTAACACCTCCAACCACGAACCTAGGCCACCTAGCCTTCCTCGTTAAAACAGATGTCTCAACGAACTCCCATACAGTAAGGGGAGACCACCCAGGGGGCTCGTTAGACTGGGGCATGTAGGCTACAAACATGCCTGCAACATCACTCCTCCCAGTTACATCAACTCCGTTAACGTAAACACTACCCCTAACAGGTCTTATAAGACCCGCTATGACCTTAAGGAGAGTTGATTTACCCGCTCCGTTAGGCCCTAAAACCTGGATAATCCCGGGGCCTCTAAGCTCTAGGCTTATAGAATCTAGGGCTCTCACACCATTAAAGCTAACGTGCACACTATCAAGCCTAACCATAGGTATGTCTTTAAACTCGTGCACAGACCGCTCTACCCATAGTATTACTATGTGGGTGAAATAGGGTTTAAATATCTCTACTAATAATCCTAGCCTACATAAAAACTTATAAGTGCACATTTCATTTAAAAAATAATATGAGGTGTGCACATGAAATGGCTAGGAAGACGCAAGTAGCCATATTAGGTTTAGCTGTAGCCCTACTAGTACTAGCTGTAAGCGGGCTCTTCTTAGAGAGACGTGAGGAGGCCAGAGAAGGGTTGCTAGTAGTACTCTTAACCCCGGGTTTCGAGGATGAAGTCCGGAGCTTACTAGCTGAAGGTGATAGGCTCTATGTGATAGGTTCCGGAGGAGATCCTCATGAGATCCAATTATCGCCTTCAGAGATGGAGATACTGAGGAAGGCTAACTTGATAATCTCTATGGGACACACATCGATTGACAAGAGGGTGGAGGAGCTCCAGAGGAGGGGTGAGGTTAAAGCAGTAATACTAAACCTAGTTGAGATACCAGGGCTTATAATACCAGAGCTCCCTGAAGACGGTCACGCCCACGATAACGGTCATGGTGTAAAGAATTACCACGAGCCCTTCTACGACCCAAGGAATGCGATTGTGATCCTAGGTAGGATAGTAGATTTACTAGTTGAGCTAAGACCGGATATGAGGGATGTGTATATAGGTAAATACAGGGAGTTGAAAACAAAGCTAGATGACTTGGTTAGAGTCTATGAAGGTGCGTTGAAAGGCTATAAGGCGGTCATATCAACAGCTGAGATCCAGCCGGCTATAACGTGGCTTGGGGTTGAAGTAGTAGCGTATATTGTAGTCGATCAACATGAAAGCCCAAGCCCTCAGACATTAGAAAAAGCTGTTAGAAAATTAGATGAAGAAGGTGTCATAGCCTTTATAGCGGTTATATGTAATGGAGGGTGCGAGCTCGCCTCACAAGTAGATCGAATGCTGCTGGAGGAGGCTAAAGCTAGGGGGGTCCACGTTGTCGAGATCCCCCTAGGCTATACTGGAACTAGTGTTATAAGTAAGCTAGAGTACCTTATACATAAGATTCCACATGCTAGGGGAAGCTAGGATATAACCTTGGGTTCAACCGCGTAGCCTCTGCTACCTGTATTTTCTACAATCTTTATAAACACTCCTGACCTTTCTCCAACTCGGTGCCGGGTATGGTGTTCCCGTTTAAGAGTGTTGAGGATTTTAGGATTGAGCTTACAGAGGAGCACGAGCTTTTTAGGAAGAGTGTTAGGGATTTCGTTGAGTCTAAGGTTATGCCTAGGTGGAGGGAGATCGAGGAGTTTAATGGGATTCCAGAGGATTTATGGAAGGAGATGGTCTCCCTAGGTTTTACTGGTGTTGGTATCCCGGAGGAGTATGGTGGTCAGGGTGGCGGTGTGCTAATGGCTGTTATTATGACTGAGGAGCTTTCGAGAGCTAGTGTTGCACTAAGTGTTACTGTAGGCGTTAGGGATTTATTTGTGGTGCCTGTCTTAAGGTGGGGTAGTGAGTATTTAAGGAAGAGGTATGTACCGCCAGTTGCTAAAGGTGAGGCTAGGGCTGCACACGCTAACACAGAGCCTGGTGCTGGTAGTGATGTAGCTGCTATACAAACGCAAGCTAGGAGGGTTAACAACCACTACGTTATATCAGGTAGGAAGATATTCATTACAGGTGCTGGCGAGGCAGACTACCTTCTAGTATCAGCTAGAACTGAGCCACCTAAACCTGATAAGAGATGGTGGGGTATAACGACGTTCGTGGTGGAGAGGGAGTGGCCTGGGGTAAGGATTGGACAGCAATTCAAGGTTATGGGGTTGAGGGGGGAGCAGCCGTACGAGGTTATACTAGATGATGTTAAAGTCCCAGAGGAGAACGTAGTTGGGGCCGTTAACGAGGGGTTTAAGGTTCTAATGGATACATACGATCACGCAAGGATAGGTGTTGCAGCACAGGGGGTTGGCATAGCTCAAGCTGCGTTCGAGAAAGCGTTGAACTACGCTATCCAGAGAGAAACTTTCGGTCAACCCCTAATAGCACATGGTATTATAACGGAGAAGATAGCTGATATGTACATGAGACTTCAAGCCGCAAGGCTACTAACCTACTGGGCGGCAACACTAGCTGATAAGGGGAGACCTGAATTCGTAGTAGCAGCAAGCCTGGCTAAAGCCTACGCTACGGAAGCAGCAGAGTGGATAGCTAGGCAGGCGATACAAATACATGGAGGCTACGGAGTGGACTTTGAAACAGGAGTAGAGAGATACCTTAGAGATGCTATAATAACAACCATATACGAGGGGACCAATGAGATACAAAGACTAATAATAGTGAGACAGCTACTAAGACAAGCTTTCGGACTTAAAATCTAGCCTGTTCCCCCACTAGGTTCAACGCGCTTCCCCGCACCCTCCTTTTTCTTACGACTACACCCCCTAGCCATAATCTCATCACCACATATCTATACAGAGGTTACAGTTTTTAAGGTGGACAACCTAGAGCTATGTTTAGAAGCACAAATCACAGGTTAAACCCTTAGATTACCTGGTAGAGGAGTGTTTCCCGGGATGGAGGATTAGAGGTTATAAGCTGGTAGGAAGACTAGAGGTAGGGGGTTGTAAAATGAGCTTACCCAAGGAAACCCTGGAGAAAGCTCTGGAGAAGCTTAGAGAAGCGGCAAAGTCGAGGTATGAGGCTAGGAGGTCGAGGATAGTGGAGAGGTATGAGATACTAGCTAGGGAGCTGGAAGACAAGTATAGGGAGGTTGCTAGAAGGTTCTCGGAGATGCTGAAGAAGTAGGGGGCCCGTCGAGACACCCATCCACTATAAAAGGGCTTAGGACCCGTTAGACCCCAGGGTTCGGCCTTGGAGCCCTGGCTTGTATTATCGGTTATGGTCGTAGTGTTATGGGGTTTGTGGGGTTTAGCTTTGAAGTACGCTAGCCTCAACCTCGAATGGCAGTACGTCTACGTTGCATCAGCTCTAGGAGCTTTCCTCGTGTACGCTACGGTAGTCCTTGCTCTAGCCCTCACAGGGAAGCTCGGCCATGTAAGTGATTACAAGAGCCTAGGTATAGCACTCTTAGGGGGGTTAATGGGAGCCCTAGGGGGCTTAATGCTAATAATAGCCCTTAGACTCGCTGAAGCCTCCATAGTAGTACCGCTAACAAGCATATACCCAGCTGTAACAGTAGCACTCTCAATAGCCCTACTAGGAGAGAGTGTAACCACTAGGAAAATAGCTGGCGTAATACTAGCAATAATAGCTGTAATCCTACTATCAACCAGCGATTAAAGCTATTAAACCCCCAGGTAGTAGAGATAACGGGGGCACGGGAAGGGCCGGGGGCCCCGCCAGCCCCCCTAGCCCGTAGAAGGGCTAGCCCGAAGGCGCCATGCGGGGGCCAGTAATCCGGGGGCTTGGAGGTCTGAGGGGTGGGAGGCCACCCGGGGTCGGGGGCTATGAAGCCCGTCCCACGGGGTCTACGGAGACGGGGGGCCTGCCGGAGGGCAGGCTACTACCGTCTTAGCCGAGGAAACCCGGCCAGGCCCGGAAGGGAGCAACCTAGCCTCGGACGTAGACGTTCGTGGGGGTGCGGGTGGAGCCCTCCCGGGAAGGGCCCCCACCTCGGCGCTCCAAGCCTTCGGAGACCGTGCCCCCAGGTCTGGGCCAAAACTTAATACCCTTCCTTAGGGGTTACACTAGGTACTGGGTGTAGGTTTTGGTTGAAGGGAGCCACCTCGTGATAGCCGGGTTCGCATTGATACTACTAGGTGTTCTCCTGGTGTTCGCTGGAACTCTAGTCTACGCTCTCGGTAAACCTGCAAGGGTTGAAGGCGGGGGTGTTGTATTGATAGGCCCTATACCAATCATATTCGGTACATCGACCACGATGGCTATAATAGCAGCCGTGGTAGCCATCGTGCTAATGGTGCTAGCCATAATCTTCATGCTACTAGCTTCAAGAGCAATACCCCAACCAGGCTAACATAAACTCCCATCCCCCTAAGACTCTAGGTCTTCATCGTAGGCGCTAGGAGCCTTACAGTGCATGGCGTAGATACCGGTGAAGGGCTAGGAACTGAGGGCTCCTCATCGATAGACACTTCTACTTAGAACTTAGGAATAGAGGTTTCAAGTTTCAATGGAGGAGACGGTGTTTCCATGCTAATATCGGTGATGCACATGTTTACATCGACTACACACCCATAACATTCGATGACACGCTTATCTCCAGGTGCTCTGACCACCATCTGAAGACCTTATAGTAATGAAGTTGATGTATACTAGTAGTGTGGGGAATATCCTCTTATGACTACACGATAGGCTTGACAGGGAGGCATACAACGGTGACAAACGGGGTTTACAGAGCTAGAGTTTATATAATCTAGCTCATAGCGGTTAAAATGGAAAAAGTTTTAAGCTCTCTTCTTCTCTCTCCAGGTGCATGGGGGTTGCGGGCTATAGGGAGGACTGCTCTAACACTAGCATCCCTACTCATAGTCCTAGCCTTAATGCTACCCACAGCCTCCTACGTTATAGCCCAGCAGTCCAAAGCTGGAGCCATAGTATTCCACCTAGAGCTCTACGATGAGAGGGGTAGGCCTATAACAAGCCTAGGAGCCCTCTCTAAGCCAGCTGAGCTCGAGGTGTTTGCCCAGGTCTACGCAATAACACCTCCAGATGATCCAGATGTGCTGAAGGAGGTTCACAAGGGTAAGGTTAGAGGGGTTACGCTAAGACTTGAGGCTAGAGGAGCTCTAAGAGATATAGCAGAAGGCTGGGTTAGATTCGAGGAGAAGAGAGGCCCCGTAACAAGGGATAGTGAGAGAGCAGTACAACTAAACCTATGGATCATCAATAAGACCAGCGGTGAGGTGGTGCAGAGGGTAAGCTACTACTACACATACAGCCCAAAGGGGATATTGGAGGGTGAGGAGAGAGCCTACAAGGTCAAGATAGCAGTGCCAAAGAAGGCTAAAGGGGCCGGCCAGTCTGAGATCGAAGCTGACATAAGGGTAGCAGATGGATGCTATGGCTACTTCTACTGGAAGCCTGTGTACAGGATAACACCTAACACATACGTACAGGCAGGCGGACCCCCGGAGGTTTACGACCACCTGTTATGGCGTGATGGGACATGGTATATTAGGACACCACTCCTAACAATATACAATGCGTACCGCCCCTCAAGCCCCATATCAGCATCTATTACGTACAAATCTGACAAATATACTTGGTTCTACGTGACCATAGGTATTGATTTTGAGGTCGAGAAGAAGCTTAAGAACGGTGACGTAACTGGAGGGCTCTCCGGTAAAGTCTACCTTGGGGGTAAGTCGCTGGATATGAAGGTGAGGTTTGGCGAAATACTATCTAATGTTCAGTCCTGGGAGGAGGCCTATATATGGATTTGGGCTAGGCCTGTCTACGTATTCTACTACGAGTACTATGTTGATTGTTTAGGTTACGAGACTTACACAGGTCGTGATAAGGTGGATTTCTTTGTACAAGATGTTGTTAAAACCTATGATTCACAGCTTAAAGTATACTACATTGAGGGTGGTGTTAGGAGAGAACCTCTACCAAGCTTCATAAGAGATTGGATATTTAACAGCACGTTAACAGAGTATGTTTATACGTACACGTTAGGCCCTAACCAGGCCAGACTCTTAAGTGATTTTCTAAAAACGTATGTTGACACGTGTAGTGCCGACTTCGAGGTACCTATTGGGCCTGTTCTAGCCACTGCGGTACGAAGGATTGCAGCCCACCTAGTATCATTATCTGTTATGATTGGACCATCCATATCGTGGGGTGAGTCTGAAACCGTATACGTTGAGGGTGTGATTAAAAACGAGGGTCAGTACTATGAGTACCTTTATATAAGGCAGTCTAAGCTGTCGTACAGGAAGGATCCTCCATGGTGGTGCTTCTGGTGCAGCCCCTGCTACTACAAGGTCCCTGTTTCACTTTACATTGAAAGCCGGTGAACTCTATCCAAGGATACCTTAACCCCACAATCTCTTTTCCTCTCCCTTTTTAAGGTTAACACAGAGTACTCCTAGAGCAACCTATGAATAGACGGTTTACGGGCTCCTCGAGCTCCATGAATTAAACTTTTATAGTACTTGACACCCTAGCTGGGTTGGGGGGTTGTATGCGCTCCACAGCCATTCCATGGGTTGTGTGGCTCCTGCTAGGGCTACTCACGTACACCCACCTTCATGCCTTGAGCTCCACGAATTACACTGGGTATTGTGTTGTAACGGTCTACCCTGATGGGGGTGTCATGCTGGAGTACAGGCTCTCCGTTGATGTGGCTCCAGCTAATATCACATTGAGGGTTCCCCGGGATGCAATCTACGTCTCCGTAAGCGATAGCGGAGACCCAGCACCATACTCCTACGATGAAGCTCGGGGACTCCTGTCCTTCACAACCTTCTCCGGGAGGGTTGCCGTCAGGGTTTACAGTCTTGGGCTTACATCGAAGGAGGGTGCCATCTGGAGGCTCCAGCTTGGCACGGTAGACCTTGAAACCCTCCTAGCACTACCGGGGGAGGCTCTAATAGTCTCAGTGGAGCCTAGGGATTTCAGTGTAAGGCTTGTAAACAACACCCTACACCTGGTCTTCAAGCCGGGATCCACGGTGCAATTAGAGTACACGCTAATACCAACAACACAGCCAGCCCCACCACCGGGGCAGGTAACACCTACCGCGACACCCACCACTACGGTAAAGGAGACACCTGAACGGGAGAAGGTGACACCCACCGAGGGTGCACCCACCACATGGCTCCTCCTAGCACTAGGAGCCCTAGCCCTGCTAGCCGCTGCGGGAGCACTCTTACTGAGAGCCAGGAGGGGGGCCTCCAGGCTAGTGGAGGTAGCAACAGTAGAAGAGGCGTTAGATGAAAGGGACAAGCTGATACTAGAGACGTTGAAGAACATGGGCGAGGCTACAGCACCAACACTACAGAAGGCGACCGGGATACCCAAGACGCCACTGTACAGGAAGCTTGAGAAGCTGGAGAAGATGGGGCTAATAGAGTCTGAGTGGAGGGGTGGAGCGAAGGTCTACA
>JAJHQN010000106.1 GCA_020833325.1 Desulfurococcaceae archaeon
CCGAGGACAACCTTAAACCCAGGGTCTAGGATAGCTTTAACCTCACCCCACCTATCAACAAACCTAACGCTACCGACACCCTCAATTGAAACCCTATAGCTATTGAGTCTAGAGACCACTCTCTCGGTGAAATTGTTTCTAACCGCTCCATTAATGGTATTGGATGTCACACTAGTACTCCAGCTTAGGGTAGGCTGTTCTGGGGGTTTAAATTACTGGATTCCATTGATGCTTCATGGTGTTTTGTTATGACATTAAGGTATTTAAGCTACTATTTTAGATCCCTAGAGAGAGTGTGAGGTGGGTGTGGAGTGTCTTCTCTAAGGTCTTTGGGCTACGCTATAAGCAGGTCTACTGCTCTCCTCATCGCTGCACTCTTGGTTCTCGGGGTTTTAGTTGCTGGTGTATACTATTATACTAGGGCTCCGCCAGCCCCTTCGGGTGTTCCTGTTCAGAAGATAACTATTATAACTACTACTGAGGCCGAGGATCCTGCTAGGTGGGCTGCTATTCAAGCTATCGCTGCTGAGTGGAGGAAGCTTGGCTTCGATGTTGAGGTCGTAGGCTTGGAGGCCTCTATGGTTGATAAGAAGTGCTATTACGAGTGGGATTTCGATGTATGCGTCTTCGGCTGGGGTGCTAGGGTTGATAGGCTTGACCCCAACCTTTTCCTAGGCCTTATAACAACTGAGGAGATAGGTGCTAAGGGTGAGGGTGCTAACAACCCTACAGGCTACTCTAACCCTGAGTATGATAGGCTTCACGATCTCCAGAGGAAGACCTTGGATATAAATGAGAGGAGGAGGATAGTCTTCGAGCTGCAAAGGATATTCCATGAGGAGGCTCCAAGGTACAACATATATCATATGCACTCCATAGTAGCTTATAGAGCTGATAAGTGGGCTAACCCGGTAATAATGCCTGGAGCCCCGTTATTCAACGAGTGGCAACCATACTTCATAACCCCTACCGCTGGGGGTATGCAGGAGCTCATATACGGCTCTAACACGGAGCCTGACACACTACACCCTGTTAAGGCGAGCCTAATCTTCTCATGGTACGTTTTAAAGCTAGTATACGATCCACTAGTCAGGCTCACACCTGAGGGGAAGCCTATACCGTGGCTTGCAGAGGAGGTGAAGGTAATAGATCCCACCACTGTGGAGGTTAAGCTGAGGGGTAACCTTAGATTCCATGATGGGAAGCCTTTAACAGCTGATGATGTTGTCTTCACATACAAGTATTATATAAAGAATGAGTTCGCATACTTCAGACCCTACTGGAGGAACGTAGAGGATGTTGTTAAGGTCGACGATCTAACCGTTAGATTTAAGCTAAAGACGCCGGACGCTACGTTCATGACCAACTCCCTCTACATGATCCCAATACTTCCCAAGCATGTCTGGGAGAATGTTGATCCGAAAGCAGTTACAGAGGAGCAGTTGAAGGAGCTCTTAAAGGTTGGATCTGGCCCCTTCAAGAACCCTGTCTGGGTTAGGAAGGAGTATATAGCGGTGGAGGTTGCACCAGAGCATTTCGCCTACAAGGGTGTAAGGATAGGGGATTTCGAGGTGCCGCCTGTGAAGGTTTCAAAGATTGTTATTAGGATCTACGGTGACCTAGACGGTGTTGTCAGTGGTTTGATAAGGAGGGAGATAGATGCTACAGCTGTAAGCATACTACCAGGCCACGTCGACGTTCTAGCTAAGTACGACTACGTGAAGATCATAAAGGCTAGGAACTTCGCTCTCAACGCAGACCTCATGTTCAATGTTAGGAGGTCTCCTTTCGATATTAAGGAGGTTAGGCAAGCTCTACTCTACGCCATCCCCTACGACTACATTGTAAACGTTATACTCAAGGGTTATGGTGAGAAGGGCTACATAATAGCCCCTGTAAACGGCTTCTGGCACAACCCTGATGTTAAGGCTTACGAGTACAACCTTGAGAAGGCCAGGGAGCTCCTTGCTAAAGCAGGTTTCCAGTGGGACGATAAGGGGAAGATATACTATCCTGCGGGCTTCACGCCTAGGAAGCAGGAGGATCCGTGAAGGGTGTAACCATGCTAGTCCAGGTGTTTAGGAAACTATTTTTTATTTTAATCCTATTCCTACTCATACTAACACTTCAATTCTTCCTCTTCAGGCTAGCTATACCCGATCCAACTATAATATATATAAGGGAGGGGTTGGGGCCTGAGGAGAGGGAGATTATAAGGAGGTCTTTCGGCCTCGACAAGCCCCTCTACGAGCAGTATGTAAGGTATGTTGTTAACTTCCTTAGAGGTGATATGGGCTACTCCTTCCTATACAAGGAGCCCGTTAGCTCAATTATAGTTGATAGGCTTTTGAACACGCTCATCCTAACAATACCAGCTACTATAACAGCTTTCCTAATAGCGTTCTACATGGGCTCCTACATAGCTTGGCTTAGAGGCTCTCTTTTCGAGAAGATCTCCATTTCAACCCTAAGTGTGATCCACTCACTACCACTATTCTGGATTGGAATGATAGCCATAGCTGTTATCTCCGTTAACCTAGGGCTCCTACCAGCAGGTGGTATGAGGACCCCGCCCTATGAGGCTGGGAGCTTTCTAGATAAGATATTGAGCTTCGACTTCCTCAAACACTGGATACTACCCTACACCATACTAACCATCTACACAGCCAGCTACCCAACATTGCTAATGAGAGGGTCTATGATATCAACTCTAGGAGAGGATTTCATAACAACACTTAAGGCTGTGGGGTTTAGTGAGAGGAGGGTTGTTGCGAAAGCATCCAGGTATAGTGTTCTACCGCTGGTAACCTACATGGGTATATCCATGGGCTTAGCCTTCTCAGGCTCCGTTGCTTTTGAAACGGTCTTCTCATGGCCTGGTGTTGGGAGGGAGCTTGTTATAGCATTCTACAACCTAGACTACCCCCTAGCTCAAGGTGTTTTCGCTGTGATGGCGTTAGCCATAATAGTTATAAACACCCTAGTGGACATAGCATACTCATA
>JAJHQN010000039.1 GCA_020833325.1 Desulfurococcaceae archaeon
TCCTGGCTGAGCTACGGGCCCTTTCCCCTTTATGTTCTGTGTGTCTTTAAGGCTTTTTAATAGTCTTATCTATTCCTTCTGGTTGGTGTGTGTTTTGTCTTGGAGGTTTTATTGTGTGAGGTGTGGTTTTAGGGGTGATGTTGGGGTTTACTATCATAGGTGTCCTGTTTGTGGTGGGGCTCTTGGGGTTGACGGTGTTCTCCCTAGCTTCCCTAGGGTTCTTGGTGAGGGTTCTACCCCTCTTGTCTTTGATGGTGTTGGTGGTTCTATTGTTGGTTTTAAGCTTGAGTATCTTAACCCCTCTGGTAGTTTTAAGGATAGGGGTGTCTCCTATAGCCTTCAGTTTGCTCGTGGTCTTGGCTATAGGTGTGTTGTTGTCGACTCTAGTGGTAATACTGGTCTCTCCACCGCTGTCTACGCTTCAAGGCTTGGTCTTAGAGCTCACATCGTAGTCCCCGCTACAGCTAGCCCTGGTAAGCTGTCGTTGATGAGGGCTGTTGGTGCTAACGTTGTAGTCGTTGAGAGTAGGGGTGAGGCTTCCAGGGTTGCGGAGTCCTATGCTGGTGAGTGCTTCCACGTAGCACATCTTACAAGCCCAGTCTTCATAGAGGGTGTTAAGAGCTTGGGCTACGAGATTGCAGAGTACTCTAGGAGGGCCACTGTGATAGTCCCAGTGTCTAGTGGGAGCCTCCTGGTAGGGCTCTACAGGGGTTCTCTTGAGGCTGGTGTTAAACCGAGGATAATAGCTGTACAGGCTAGCGGTAGCCCATCACTAGAGGGTCTTGTAGACCTATTAGCCTACGTTGGAGGCCCCGATTCTAGGCTTGCAGATGCACTCGTAGTGAGAAACCCACCTAGGCTGGAGGAGATGGCTAGGATTGTAAGAGAGAGTGGTGGAGGCGTTGTAAAGGTAGGAGATGAAGCTATAAGAGTTGCGTTAAGAGAGCTCCTATCAATGGGCTTCATAGTAGAACCTTCATCGGCCGTAGCGTGGGCAGCCTATAGAGCATTAGAAGGTAAGATAGGGGAAGCAATAGTGATACTCACGGGGAGCGGGCTCAAATACTATAGGGAGCTAGAGGAGATATCTAGAGCCTAGATTTAAACTCTGAGAAACCCACATGATATAAGGTGAGCTAGAATGGGCTTGATAGAAGCTCAAGCGGGCAACGTGAAGTTCGTGGTAGACGATAAGCTACTCTATACAGAAACAGATGAGTGGGTTAGAGTAGAGGGAGAAGTAGCGAGAGTAGGGATTACAGACTACGCACAGAAAATGCTAAGAGACGTTGTAGGAGTAGAGCTACCCAGACAAGGAGCTAAGGTTAAGAGAGGGCAAGCTATAGTAGTCATAGAATCCATAAAGGCTACAGCAGAGGTATACACACCGGTAACAGGCACAGTAGTAGAAGTGAATGAGAGGCTGAGAGACGAGCCAGAGCTAGTAAACAAGGACCCCTACGGTGGAGGGTGGATAGTAGCTGTGAAAATGGACGACCCGAAAGAACTAGAACAACTACTAAAACCCCAAGAGTACGTAGAGAGAAAACAGCAGAAAAAGTAGAACCACCAGGGGATCCTCGTAGCTAATACCCTCCAACCTCCCACCAACCCCTTACTAAACCCCTAAGGTCAGAATGTCAACCTAGAGTAGCTCTAAGATAACCTCAACCACCATAACCTATAAGCTTAACCCGATTACTCCCGAACGGTGAGGCAACATTTTTAATGCAATCTAAGATGGATCCAGGGTGTGGATTCCACCCTTAATTATGAAGGAACGGTGAAGCTTTCCGTAAACCTTACTCTAACGTAATGTAAGCTTAGTTAATATACACTCTGAAATACTAATATGTTTTAGATGAATAAATTTACATTAAGAAATATAAGCTTCCAGTAGTACCGTTACCCGTGGTGTAGTATTATGCCTGGTATGATACCTCTTGTTGGGGAGAAGTTCCCAGAGCTTGTTGTTGAGACCAACTTTGGTACTAGGAGGCTCCCGGGAGACTATGCTGGTAAGTGGTTTGTCTTGTTCAGCCACCCGGCTGACTTCACGCCCGTGTGTACCACGGAGTTCGTCTCCTTCGCCTTGAGGTATGAGGATTTCAAGAGGCTTAATACGGAGCTCATAGGCCTTAGTGTTGATAGTAGCTATAGTCACATCAAGTGGGTTGAGTGGATTAAGGAGAAGTTTGGCGTGGAAATACCGTTCCCCATCATAGCCGACCCCATGGGTGCTGTAGCTAAGACACTAGGCTTAATCCATGCTGAGAGCTCCACTGCAACAGTTAGAGCTGTATTCATAGTCGATGATAAGGGCGTCATTAGGGCTATACTCTACTACCCATTGGAGCTCGGGAGGAACATAGATGAGATCCTAAGGATGGTTGAAGCACTACAGGTGAGCGATAGGACTAAAAGAGCTATCCCGGCAAACTGGCCTAACAATGAGATAGTAGAGGAGGCCTTAATAGTACCGCCAGCCTCAACAGTAGAAGAGGCCAAGAGGAGGCTTGAGACATACGATTGCTACGACTGGTGGTTCTGCTACGATAAGCTAATGGTGCCAGAGGAGCCCGTTAAGAGGACTAGAATGTACCTAGATAGGGCTGTAAACCCCTCGAAGTACATAACACTACCCAGGAAGTAAGCATCGATTCACGAAATAAGCCTTCCTCCTAGCACTTTTTTAAAGCCCCCCGGAGAGCCGGCAATCAATTGGTAACGTTAAGGGTTGCTTTAGGAGGCTAAACTCACACTTGTACTACTGGCGTGGAGGGAGCCTGTACGGGGGGTTGCGGTGGTTTAATCTCGTAGAACGCTATAGCCAGGAGTACCCAGCTCGTTAGACCTAGTAAGATGCCTATGAATATCACTAGTATTCCAATCAGTATAACAGCTGTCACCACACCTACTATGAGTGATACAGCGAATGCTAGGTAGGTCAGGCCAGCCCATCTAAAGAACTTCTCACCTGATCTGATAGAGAGAGTGTTGAGAGCTCTGTACCATAGGTATGCTGAGATAGCGAGTGCTACGAGGATAGCTAGGATCGCTATGAAGGCCCAGAGTATGATTGATGCTGTTATCTGGGTTCCGAAGAGATCCTCAATCCTACTAGGTGGAATGGGCCTTGCAGAGGTTACTATGGTGAAGCCTATGGGGATTAGGAGGATGAAGAGGAAGATTAAAGCTGCAAGTGGTACACCATATCCTATTAACACCGAGAGGAGGGCATCCCTGAATATAATCCTCTCTCCATAGATATTTGAAAACGTGTGCAGGGATATAAGTATGAGAATTAAGCCTACTAGCTGTAGTAGGAAGCCTAGGAAGCCTATGATAAACGAGAATATAAGAGCTACTAGGACTAGGATAGAGCCTACTAGCCCTAGTGTTCTCCCCGTATCGAAGTCGGCCATAAGCTTACACCCACAGCTCATGTTTCTAGTTTATTCATAGCGTTATTTTAAATCTTACGCTACGATCATAGAGGTCTTATAAGGGGTTTTCTTTAAACGTGAAGCCTTATGTTTATATATTATTAAGCTTAAGTTCTAATTTTTAGCTTGCTATAAGCTATAATCTTGAAATATTTATATATAAAGATTTAAACCTTAAGTTTTATATCTAAATGCTTGGTAGTCTGCGATGCCAGGTAAGGCTTCAATAGAGGTTATTATGCCTATTAAGGGTCGTAGGCCCTTGAATTTATCGAGGTTCTTGAAGCCTGTTGGTAGGCCTGTTATCAACATTAATATTTGTAAGGGTTGTGGTTTCTGTATAGAGTTCTGCCCTATAGGTGTTCTTGAGTTCTCTGAGGGTGTTAACATCTGGGGTTACCAGTACCCTGTTGTTAGGAGGGGTATGGAGTACTCTTGTGTTAATTGTGGTATGTGTGAGAGGGTTTGCCCTGAGCTTGCTATAGAGGTTGTTGAGGAGCCCCCTATCCCCTATGAGGTGAGATGGGTTGAGTGAGAGGATATCATTGCTTACTACTGAGAGAGCTGAGGAGTGGCTTCTGAAACCTGGGGTTTACTTCATGCAAGGTAATATAGCCTCAGCTGAGGCTGCGTTAATAGCTGGTTGTAGGTTTTTCGCAGGCTACCCTATAACCCCTAGTAATGAGATTGCAGAGCATATGGCTAGGAGGCTTCCACAGATTGGAGGTTACTTCATACAGTTCGAGGATGAGATTGCAAGTATTAACGCCATAATAGGAGCTGCTTACGGTGGAGTTAAATCTATGACTGCAACATCGGGCCCTGGGTTTTCGCTAATGCAGGAGGGTATAGGGTTAGCTGCTATGATAGAAGCACCTGTAGTTATAGTGGATGTTCAGAGAGCTGGGCCATCGACTGGGATCCCAACTCTTGTAGGTCAAGGTGATGTAATGCAGGCCAAATGGGGTAGTCATGGCGATTACGAGATTGTAGCGTATCTACCTAATAGTGTTCAGGAGATGTTCGATCTAACAATAGAGGCTTTCAACACAGCGTGGGAGTACAGGGTCCCAGTTATAGTGTTAGCTGATCAAAGCGTAGGGCAGATGATAGAGAGGTTGAAGGTTCCACCTTTAGATGAGATAAAGGTTGTGGAGAGGAATGCTCCAACAGTCCCACCTGAAGAGTATCTACCCTTTGATAGTAGGTATCTAATACCTCCAATGGCTGTTGCAGGTGAGGGTTATAGATTCCATGTAACTGCCTTAACACATGATGATAGAGGTTACCCTAGTACAAGCCATGAGGTTTCAACAAAGCTTGTAACAAGGCTTGTGAGGAAGATTCGGGAGAACGAGAAGGTTATAGGGAGGTATGAGGCTATAGCCTTAGATGACGCAGAGCTCGTCATCGTAGCTTATGGTATAACCTCTAGGTCTGCTCTAAGAGCTGTAAGGGAGGCTAGAAGGGAGGGTCTTAAGGTCGGGCTTTTCAGACCTATAACAGCATGGCCTTTCCCATACTGGGGTTTAAGGGAGGCTGTTGATAGAGGTGCTAGGATACTGGTTGTAGAGATAAACATGGGTCAGATGGTGCGTGTTGTAAGAGAACACTATAGTAATCTTGTAGACATATACTTCATGCCGTGGGCTCCCGGGTCTGTTCCCAGACCTCACGATATACTTCTTAAGGTTAAGGAGGTGTATGGGGGTTGAGTGGTAGGCTTAGGCTTGGTCTAAGGACGGAGTCTATTAAGAGCTTGCTGAGGCTGGAGAGGTTCCCACATATATGGTGTCCTGGTTGCGGTATAGGGACTGTTGTTAAATGTTATGCTGAAGCAGTCCTAGAATCAGGTATACCTGTTGAGAAGCACGTTGTCGTCTCAGGTATAGGTTGCACTTCAAGAGCTCCGGGGTACATTAAGCTCGACGGGTTCCACGTTATACACGGTAGGGCTATACCCTTCGCTGTAGGCCTTAAAACCGTTAGGCAGGATCTAGAGGTTACCATAATAGCTGGTGATGGCGATTTACTATCCATAGGTGGTAACCACTTCATACACGCTATTAGGAGGAATGATGATATAAACGTTATACTGGTTAACAACTTCATATACGGGATGACAGGAGGGCAGTACGGGCCTACTACGACCATAGGCTCTATAACAACAACATCCCCCTACGGCTTCATAGAAGGGTCTTTCAACGTAGTATACCTAGCGGCCGCTCTAGGCGCTAATTTCGTAGCTAGGTGGACTCCATTGCATACGAAGGAGTTGACATCAGCAATCCTGGAGATGTTTAAAGTCGATGGTTTCGCCTTAATAGAGGTTGTATCACCATGCCTGATATACGGTGAGATGAACAATCTACCACCACTAGAGGTGATGAAGGTGTTTAGAGATAGAGCTGTGATAGACCATGATGCTGATCTATCGAAGACATACATAGATCTAAGGGATCCTAAGAAGCCGATTGTACTAGGTAACTTTGTTAGACGTTCAAGGCCATCGTACCAAGTTCTAGCTAGAGAGCTTATAAAGAGAGCTAGAGGTGGGTAGGAGGTGGAGGTTAGGTTACGCCTCATAGGTGCCGGCGGCCATGGAATACTGCTTGCGGGAAACATTATTGGCACTGCTGCCACTGTCTACTCTAGTAAGAATGCTACAATGGTTATAGCCTATAGCCCTGCTCAGAGGGGTGGGTGGAGTAGAGCTGATGTAGTTGTATCAGATGAACCCATAGATTTCCCCATATTCGACCACCCCGATGTGCTTGTAGCAACAACACAGGAGACTTACGATCTGGAGATAGGAAATGTTAGGAGTGGTGGTTTAATAGTATACGAGGAGGATACAGTTAAACCAGCGGTTAGAGGGGATGTCACACAGCTAGGAGTACCTGCTTTCAGGACCGCTATCAAGGTTGGATTCAGGATATCAGCTAACATGGTACTACTAGGTTTCCTAACGGAGCTCCTCAAACTACTACCACATGATGCTGTGAAGCTAGCTATCAAAGCTAGGGTTAAGAGGAGGATTGATGTTAACCTCCAAGCCTACGAGGAGGGGGTTAGGTTGGCTAGGGGTGTTAGGCTATGAGCTCAGCCCACGTGCACGCACCTAGCGAGTATAGGGATTTGAAGGTTGAGGGTGGGGGTGGGGCAGTTCTAGTCATAGGAGGTGGTATAGCCGGTATACAGGCAGCCCTAGACGCTGCTAATGCTGGTGCTAAGGTGGTCTTGGTTGAGAGAAGCCCAGCTATAGGTGGTGTTATGGCTTTCCTTGATAAGACATTTCCAACCCTAGATTGCTCTATTTGTATCGAGGCGCCTAAGATAGGTGATGTGATTAGGCATCCTAACATTGAGGTTATAACGTTAGCTGAGGTAGTAGATGTTAAAGGAGGCCCTGGTAGTTTTGAAGTCACCATACTACAGAAGCCTAGGTATGTTACACCGGATTGCACGAAATGCGGTAAGTGCGAGGAGGTATGCCCTGTAGTTGTCTTCAACCCCTTAGATGGGACTAGTGTTAGGAAGGCCATATACCTACCATACCCTCAGGCTGAGCCAGGCTGGTATGTTGTAGATGTAGAGCGTTGTTTGAACAAGCCACCGGGCTACATGCCATGTGATAGGTGTATGACGGTATGTGATAGGAGGGCTATAGATTTTACGATGACACCCAGGATTATCAAGAGGAATGTAGCATCCATAATAGTGGCTGCGGGCTTCAAGCTAGCTGATGCTAGGAAGTTTAAGGAGTACGGTTACGGTGTATACCCCGATGTCCTTTTAAGCTATGAGCTAGATAGGCTTATGAACGCGTCAGGGCCTACCAACGGGGAGGTTTTAAGGCCTAGCGATGGGAGGCATGTGGAGAAGCTACTCATAGTATCTTGTGCTGGGAGTAGGGATAGGAGGTATTACGAGTACTGCTCTAGGTTCTGTTGCATGTACAATCTTAAGCACGCCATCCTAGCTAAAAGCCATGGGGTTAAACATGTTAAAATGCTCTTCATGGATGTAAGAGCTTTCGGTAAGGGCTTCGAAAGCTTCTACAGGAGGGCTCTAGATGAGGGTGTAGAAATTGTTAGAGGTAAGCTTGCCAGAGTTGAAGAGGAGGGTGGAAAGCTTGTAGCTGTATACGAGGATACGTTATCAGGTAAGGTTGTTAGAGAGGATTTCGACATGATAGTAATAGCGCCTCCCGTCGAGCCCCCGGAGGGCTTGGATAGACTAGCCAAGATTCTAGGGGTGGAGGTGGGCAAATACGGGTTCCTTAAACCCCGTACACCCTGGAGTCCTGTTGAGACGACAAGACCTGGAATCTACATGTGTGGTGCTGTAGCAGAGCCGAAGGATATATCAGATTCAGTTCAAGAGGCTGGAGCTGCCGTGGCTATGGCTTTACAACATGTGGAGGAGCTTAAACCCTATGAGGAGGAGTTTGAGGAGACTATAACAGAGCTTGAGCCCCCGAGGATAGGGTTCTTCGTATGCCATTGTGGTACTAACATAGCTGGTGTTATAGATGTTGCTAGTGTTAGAGAGTTTGCTAAAACAATACCAGGTGTTATCCACTCAGAGAACCTGGTGTTCGCATGCTCTGCTGCAAGTGTAGATTACATAGCTCAGGTTATAAGGGAGAAGAAGCTTAACAGACTTGTAGTAGCAGCTTGTAGCCCAGCAACACACCTTAGAGTATTCATGACAGCAGCTAGGAAGGCTGGGCTTAACCCATACCTCGTGGATATGGCTAACATAAGGAACCTGGACTCCTGGGTTCACTCAGCCCACCCGAGGGAGGCTACGGAGAAGGCTAAGGATTTCGTTAGAGCGGCTATAGCGAGAGCTCGTAAGCTTAAACCTGGAAGGCCTTTGAGGTTACCCGTTGTTAGGAGGGTTCTAGTTGTAGGTGGTGGGATAGCGGGGATGAAGGCTGCAGCCGCTGTAGCCAAGGCTGGTATAGAGGCTGTTCTCGTTGAGAAGAGTGATAGTCTTGGTGGTATGCTTAAGGAGCTCTACACCCTAGCACCTGAGGGTTACGAGGCTAGGAGGGTTGTTGAGGAGGCTGTAGCTGAGGTTAAATCAGCTGGTGTTAAGGTCTACCTAAACACTTTGGTTAAGAGAGTTGAGGGGTTCGCTGGAAACTTTAGGGTGGAGCTTAGCAACGGTGAGATCTTAGATGTCGGTGCTATCATAATAGCTACCGGGGCTAGGGTGCATGTTCCAGAGTATCTAGGCTACGGTAAGGTTAACAATATGTACACGTTGCTGGATGTTGAAAGAGCTAGATATGATATACCGGGAGATAATATTGCGTTCATAGCGTGTGTAGGTTCGAGGAATGGTAAGAGGGGTTGTAGTAGGTACTGTTGCACAACCATGATACACCAGGCCTTAGAGCTTAAAAGGAGGGGGAAGAATGTTGTAGTCGTATACAAGGATATTAGAACGTACACTCCGGAAGCTGAGGCCTTATACAAGGAGGCTGCAAGAGAGGGGGTTGTATTCCTTAAGGTTAACAGCATTAAACCTATAGAGGAGAGCGTTAGGTTTGAGAACGGATCCATAGTTGTGCTGGAAGAACTCCTAGGAGCTGAGGTGGAGGTTCCCGTAGACTCGATAGTCCTAGCTACAGCTCTAGATCCAAACCCTGAGGTTGAAGAGCTCCTACTACAGCTTAAGGTTCCGAAGGATGCTGAGGGCTTCCTACTAGAAGCACACCCCAAGCTAGGACCTGTAGACAGCCCTGTGGGAGGTGTATACATAGCTGGGGTAGCCCAAGGCCCTAAGGATGTTAAAGAGTCTATAGCTCAAGGTCTTGCAGCTGCAGCTAGGGCTATAGCGTTACTAGCTAAAGGTTATATCGAGAAGGAGCCTCTAATAGCTAGGATTGATGATGAGAAGTGTATAAAATGCGGGGCCTGTGCTAGAGTGTGCACGTACGGTGCTATAAAAGGTGAGATTAAGAAGAAGTTTGAGGTCATACCAGCGTTATGCGAAGGCTGCGGCAACTGTGTAGCAGAGTGCCCTGTTGGAGCTATAACACTACCGGGTTACGGTGAGGAGGAGGTATTGAAACAGATAGAGGAGATGCTCGCAGAGGAGCCTGAGAGGAAGCCCATAGCATTCACATGCTTCTGGTGCTCCTACGCTGCAGCCGATAACGCTGGTATATTCAAGGTACAGTACCCCACATCACCTAGGGTGGTAAGGCTACCTTGTTCTAGTAGGGTTAGCTGGAAGATGGTTAAGAAGGCTTTCGAGCTTGGAGCCCCAGCTGTAGCTATAACAGGTTGTAGACTACAGGATTGCCACTACCAGTACGCTAATAAGCATACTGTTAGAAGGTATGAGCATTGGAAGAGGAGGCTTCAAAACCTAGGCGTGAGGCCTGAGAGGTTTGTGTTAAGGTTATTTGGAGCCCCCGATGTACCCGACTTCGTCGAGGTAATGAACCACCTAGATAGGATGGCTAAGGAGGTTTCAAGAGAGGAGATTGAGGCTACAAAGGCGAGGTTAAAGGAGGTGAAGTAGGGGTGGCGAGGCTTAGATTGGATTTTGAGGTTAGGGATAGGGTTATGAAGCATAGCTATGGAACTCTAAGCCTATGCTACCAATGTGGAGTGTGTACAGCTTCATGCCTCATATCGCCTGGTATAAGTGTTAGGAGGATTATAAGGGAGGCCCAGATAGGTGTTGTTACTAGAGAGGATTCGTGGAAGTGCCTTACATGTAGGTATTGTGAGACCACATGCCCTAGGGGTGTTAGGATTGCTGATGTAATACTAGGTGGGAGGATTGTACTCTATGAGCGTAAGGTAGCTCCAGAGAAGCTTGTTGACACCCTTTGGAGGGTGTACGAGACCGGGAACCCCCTTGGATCTCCTAGGAGGGAGAGGGGTGTCTGGGCTAGGGGTTTAAGTGTGGAGTCTGGAGGTGATGTACTTTTATACACATGTTGTATGAACGCCTACGATAGGAGACTTCAGAAGGTTACTAGGAGCCTCGTAGAGGTTCTAGCTAGGGCTGGTGTTAGGGTAACATATGCTTGGGATGGTGAGGGTTGTTGTGGCGATATAGTGTATAGTGTTGGCGAGGAGTACTTCCTAGAAGAGCTAGCCCAGGGTAATGTTGAGGTGATGGAGAGGTTTAAACCAACACTAATAGTTGTTACATCCCCGCACGCGTATAACATGCTAGTAAACGTTTACCCAAGGTATAAGGCTAAACCCCCGGCCCCTGTGGTGCACTATACCCAGCTTTTAGCAGAGCTCATAACATCAGGTAGGCTTAAGCCTGGAAGGTTGGATGCTAAGGTAACCTACCATGATCCATGCTATCTCGGTAGATGGAATAATGTTTACGAGGAGCCTAGAACGATTCTACAACATGTTGAGGGCCTTAAGCTGGTGGAAATGGAGCATAACAGGTCTAATAGCCTCTGCTGTGGAGGTGGTGGAGGCGCCTTCTGGTCTGAGAACATCGAGGCTAGAAGTGTGACTAGGAGGAGGCTTAGAGAGGCTACCGCCACAGAGTCCCAGGCGATGGTTACAGCGTGCCCTTACTGTATAAGGATGTTCGAGGACGAGTTGAAGATCTCCAAGTACCCTCTAGTAGTATCAGATGTTGTCGAGGTGCTAGCCAGCACCCTAAGGTGATATTGTGTGAGGGACATATGGGTTTTCATAGAGCAGGATTCAGGTGTTGTTGAGGAGTCTTCACTAGAGGTTCTAACAAAGGCTAGGGAGATAGCAGATGCTAGAGGCTATTTGGTTACCGGGGTGTTATTAGGTAGAGGTGTTAGGGGGATAGCTGGGGGCCTTGGCAGGTATGGGGCTCACAGAGTTATAGTGGTGGAACATCCAATACTTGAAAGCTACCTAGGGGAGCCCTACGCTAGTGTAATGGGAGACTTGATAGGTGAGAGGAACCCAGACTACTTCCTAGCAAGTGCTACTAGGAATGGTAGAGATCTAGCTGGGAGGCTGGCCGTAAGGTTTAGAACAGGGCTTCAAGCCCACGTGGTAAACCTTGATATAGCGGAGGACGGCTCCCTAGTAGGCCACGTGCCAGGCTTCGGAGGCAACATTGTAGCTGTTGTTAGGAACGTTAGAGGTAGACCTCAAATGGCCACTGTAGCCTTAGGGGTTTTTAGACCTAGAGAAGCGTGGGGTGAGGCTGAAGTTGAAGTTGTGGAAGCAAAGCTGGATCCATCGAAGCTCAGGGCTAGGAGGGTTGAGGTTGTAAGAAGGGGGTATGTGGATTTATCCAAGTCTAGGAGGGTTGTTGTAGGAGGCATGGGTACTGGGGGTGATCTAACACTTGTAAGGGAGCTCGCTAAGATAATACAGGCTGATGTAGGCGTCTCAAGACCCCTATCTGATATAGGGGTTGCACCTAAGGATATATACATTGGATCTACAGGTGTATCGCTTAACGCAGATTTAGCTGTGATAGTGGGGGTTAGCGGGGCACCACACTTCGTATCAGGTATAAGGAATGTTAGAACCGTAATATCCATAAACAAGGATCCAGAGGCTCCTATAGCAGAGTACTCAGACTACTTCGCTGTAGGAGATCTATTCGAGATAATACCAAAGCTTATAGAGAAGCTTAGGAGGGGGGTTTGAGGTGGGCTTAAGGAACATAGTTGTCACATTGAAGGTTACCCCTAAACCTGAGGAGATTAGATTCGACCCTGTAACCAAGACTATTGATAGGAGTAAGGCTACAAACGAAATAAACCCAGCTGATAAGAACGCCCTTGAAATGGCGTTACAGCTCAAGGATAGGTATGGTGGTAGGGTCATAGTAGTCTCAATGGGCCCCCCGTTCTGGGAGCCCTTCCTTAAACTAGCAGTAGCAATGGGGGCCGACGACGCTGTGCTCGTAAGCGATAGAGCTCTAGCAGGCTCAGACACACTACCAACAAGCCTAACACTAGCCAGGGCTATCCAGAGGATAGGAGACTACGATATAATACTAACAGGGGAGGAGAGTAGCGATGGGGGTACAGGACAGGTACCACCAGGGATAGCTGAGTGGCTTGGAATACCACATGTAACATACATAACATCGATAGAGATCATAGAACCTGGGAAGGCTAGGGTTAAGAGGACTATTAAAGGAGGCTATGAGATCCTAGAAGTTGACATGCCATTCCTAGCATCGGTGGAGCTCGGATGCAACACACCAAGGTTCCCGGATTTCAGGAGGAAGAGGTGGGCTGAGAGGGAGTTCAAGCTGAAGACCTGGAGTATAGCAGACCTAGGTTTAAGCCCTGAGGAGGTTGGATTCAAAGGATCAGCTACAACAGTAGACACGCTAATGGAGCTTAAACCACCAGAGAGGCTTAGAAGCAGGATAACAGGGGCGCCTGACGAGATTGCAGAAGAACTAGCAAGGATCATAAGGGAGCTCCTAAGATAAAACCCTAACCTCCCCCTCCTCCCCCTCAACCTCAAGAACTCTACCGTATATAACGTGCATACCGAGCTCCTGAGCCCTCTCAAGAGCATCCCTGAAGATGTTAATACAAACTATGATCCTCCTATCAGGCCTCCTACCCAGGATCTTCTCGAAGATATCACATCTAGTGTTAAACCACTCAACATCATCAACGTCAACGAGGCTCTTAACATCAATGAAGTACACCTTATCATCGTGAGCATAGATGTCAATCTCAAGCCTCGCACCCCTCCTAAGATATCTACCATCAACGTCCTTCAACCTAAGCTTCTCAACCTTTAAAGCGCTGATGCCCTCCTGCTCCAACACGTCCCGGTATATGTTTAATATCATCCTCTCCATATCAATACCCGTCCTTGAAGTAAATCTACCAACGGTTACCTCTAACCTAGCAGTTGTTGTCTCCAACCTAGAAACAGATGCCTCTAACTTACCAAGCCTCTTTTCAAGCTCTTCTAGGATCTTACTATGCTCTCTCAGGATTCTACTATGCTCCTCTAGAACCTCTAGGATCTTCTTGAAACCCTCGAACGTGTACGTTGCCAGCTT
>JAJHQN010000040.1 GCA_020833325.1 Desulfurococcaceae archaeon
GTTGTTATAGAAGGGTTTAAGACACTCTCAGATAGCATAGCAACATCAACCTTAACTATGATAAGTAGGATGGAATCTGTGCAGATGAGCCTATCGAGGCTTACAGAGGCTTCAACCACAACAAGAGGGTTAGCGGAGTCGATAAGCAGAGATGTAGCAGCTGTTAGAGGAGCTCTTGAAAACCTGGTAACAAGGATGCCAGGACTTGAGTCTAAGGTAGGCATAGTAGAGTCTAAAGTAGATACAATTACAGCAAAACTAGCCAATCTAAGCGAGAAAAGCGATATAGAGAAGGCTAAGGCTACGGTGGTAGAGGAGGTTGGAGGAGCTCGTGCAACGTTGATAGGAGAGATTAGATTAGCAGAAGAGGCTATAACAACGTCAACTAGGAACTGGGTGCTTTTAAACACGGTGCTCACACTACTAACGCTAGCTCTCATAGCATACACATTATTCTTAGTTAGGAGAGCATCATAACCAGACTCCTCCCCTCCCATGGAAGGTTTTTAACCTGTGAAAAGTTATAGGTAACCTGTCCCACTATTGATTCTCCAACCTAGAACCTGTTTAATAGGATTTAGCTTTTAGGTGATCCTACCTAAACTGGGTTTTGGGTTTGCCTAGTAGGGTTTCATTCCAGCTGCTCGACTCTAGCTATGAGGTTGTAGGTGGGGAGCCTAAGATACTCTTATGGTCTAGGCTTGAGGATGGTGGTAGGGCTGTTCTTATCTACGAGGGTTTTAGACCTTACTTCTACGCTCTCCTAGAGGAGGAGGCCGATCCCGAGCGTGTAGCATTGCAGGTTAGGAGGCTTTCTAAACCCTCAAGTCCAATACTCTCCGTTGAGGTTGTTGATAGACTCTACTACGGTAGACCCGTTAAAGCCCTCAAGATAACAACGTTGATACCAGCTAGTGTTAGGAGTTACAGGGAGGAGGTTGCAAGGGTACCAGGTGTTAGGGAGGTCCTGGAGGCAGATATAAGGTTCGCTCTTAGATTCCTCATAGACAAGAACCTCTACCCGATGAGATGGTACTATGCTGATGTGGAGAGGGCTCTAAACCCAAGCCATTACGGTGTAGATGAGGCTTACATAATAAAAGGCGATATAGTGGAGGATGAGGGTAAAGCTAGGGTAGATCCGCTGGAGGGCTTGAGGATACTTGCCTTCGATATAGAGGTTTACAATCCACAGAAAACCCCTGATCCTAAGAGGGATCCGGTTATACTAATTGGTTTAATGAGCTACCCTGGCGATGATGAGCCGTTGATACTTGAGGCTGACGAGTTCAACGATGCTAGGTTGATAAGGGCTTTTATCGAGGAGGTTAGGAGGAGGGATCCAGACATAATAGTGGGTTACAATCAGAATAGGTTCGACTGGCCTTACCTACTTGAGAGGGCTAGGATACACGGTATACCATTGGATGTGGGGCGTAGGAGGGGTGGGGTTCCGCAGAGTAGTGCTTACGGCCACATATCGATACCGGGGAGGCTTAACGTAGACCTCCTGGATTTCGCGATGGAGGTTAGAGAGGTTAAGGTTAAGAGCTTGGATGAGGTTGCAGACTACCTAGGCGTTATGCCTAAGAGTGAGAGGGTTCTACTAGAGTGGTGGCAGATAGGGGAGTATTGGAGGGATGAGAGTAAGAGGGGGTTACTGAAGAGGTACCTTAGAGACGACGTTCTATCAACTATGGGGCTAGCACTTAAATTCCTACCCTTCGGAGCCCAGATGAGCCAGATTAGCGGTCTCCCACTAGACCAGGTTATGACAGCTAGTGTAGGCTACAGGCTTGAATGGAGGCTTATGAGGGAGGCTTACAAGAGGGGGGAGCTTGTACCGAATAGGGAGGAGAGGGGTGAGGAGAGCTACGAGGGGGCCATAGTACTAGAGCCTAGGCCTGGAATCCATGAGAACGTGGCGGTTCTCGATTTCGCAAGCATGTACCCAAACATAATGGTTAAATACAATGTAGGCCCCGACACCCTTGTGAGATCCGGGGAGCTTTACAGCGATGAGGTCTACGTGGCTCCAGAGGTTGGGCATAGGTTTAGGAGGGAACCTCCAGGGTTCTTCAAGAGAGCTCTAGAGAGATTCCTAAGGTGGAGGAGGGAGATAAAGAAGGCTATGGAGTCAACTCCAAAGGGTAGCCCTGAGTACAGGCTCCTAGATGAAAGGCAGAAGGCTATAAAGGTTTTAGCTAACGCAAGCTACGGTTACATGGGCTGGCTCTCCGCTAGATGGTATTGTAGGGAGTGTGCTGAAGCTGTAACAGCATGGGGTAGGAATCTGATAAGATCAGCTATAGCTAAAGCCCGAGAGCTAGGGCTTAACGTCATATACGGTGATACTGATAGCCTATTCGTTAGATACGAGCCTGAGAAGCTTGATAAGCTAGTCGAGTATGTTGAGGAGGAGCTGGGTTTCGATATAAAGCTAGATAAAATCTACACTAAGGTCTTCTTCACAGAGGCTAAGAAGAGGTATGTTGGGTTAACAGTAGACGGTAAGATAGATGTTGTAGGCTTCGAGGCTGTTAGAGGGGATTGGAGCGATCTAGCTAAGGAGACACAGGCTGTTGTAGCTGAGATAGTGTTGAAGACAGGGAGTACAGCTAAGGCTGTAGAGTATGTAAGGGATACTATAAGGAGGCTTAGGGAGGGGAGGATGGATATGGATAAGCTCATCATATGGAAGACTATAACGAGGAGGCTTGAAGAGTATAAAGCTGAGCAGCCGCACGTAACAGCAGCTAGGATGATGGTTAAATCAGGTGTAAAGGTGGAACCCGGGGTTAAGGTAGGATATGTTATAGTTAGAGGATCAGGCCCTCTATACACAAGGGCTAAACCATACTTCATGGCGTCAGTGGAGGAGGTGGATGTTGAATACTATGTAGATAAACAGGTTATACCAGCAGCGCTAAGAATCCTAGGGTACTTCGGTGTAACAGATAAACAGTTGAAGGGAGGAGGTGCTCAGAGGAGCCTTCTAGACTATCTATCTAAATAGAAGCCCAGCACATCATATGTAGTGTTCACGTTAAATCACTGAATGTTAAAACCCTGAGGTTCGGCGGCTTATAGGATATCTTACTACCCATCCTAGCTCCTATCACCAGGTTTACACCTTTCTCTGCTGAGAGCTCTACAAGCCTTTGGGTTATAATTCCATCGAATACTATGGCGAAGGCGTTGCCGGGCTCCATGTTCTGGAGGCTTGTGAATAGATCTTTAACCTTAACCCTGGCTATCTCATTCCACGATCTATCGTATATAACCCCTTCAAGCGTCCCTTTAAGCTTCTCGATCTCGCTCACAACATTCCTTGGGATAGCTATTGTTATGGTCTCCGTTGGGGGCGCCTGTTGTACTTCCACAGGTTTAACCTCTTCAACCTTTTGAACCTGCTGTTGAACCTGCTCCTCTACAGGTTGCTGAGCTTCAGCTTCAGGTACTGTTACTGGTGTTACAGGTTTAACCTCCGGGGGCTTCTCTCTAGCCTTAAGCTCCTTCATGAAATCCGCTGCTGTAACCATCTCGCTTAAAGCCTTAGCTATCTCCCTCCCCGTTAACTGCTCCACCTCTTTATCCTTAGGAGCTCTAGCCACATAGTCTACTTTAATCTGGTTAATAACATTAACTGCTATTAACTCCCCACCTCTATCTCCGTCAACAAATAAAACTATCTTCTTCTTCGAGGCCAGGTTCCTTATAGACTCGGGCACATTCTCCTTGGCCCCTTCAAGTGCGATCACGTTAGTGTAACCGTATCTAAGCAGGTTGATAACATCAGCTCTACCCTCAACCACTATAACCGTATCAGAGGTCTCAACGTCAGGGCCTGCCGGCAACCTCTCAGGCCCATACTCTATGAGCCTAGGAGCTCTAGCAACCTCCCCCTCAATCTGCCTAATAACCTCTTTAACATCAGGCTCGCTCTCCTTTATCTTCTTCAAAATCTCCTTCGCTCTCTCTATCACAACCTTTATCTTCTCAGCTCTCAAATCCCTTATATCCTCTACTATAACCCTAGCGGTGTAAGGTCCAACCCTGTCAACGGTCTCTAGCATAGCAGCTATTATGGCTGTCTCAACCCTATCAAGGTTACATGGAACCTGTATGGAGCCTAAGGTCTTGTTATCCTGGTATCTAAGCTCAACCTGAACTCTACCAATCTTATCCTTCTCCTGTAAATCCTCTAAGTCGAACTCAGAGCCTAGGAGGCCCTCAGTCTGACCGAAGATAGCCCCTATAACATCGTGTCTATCAACCCTCCCGTCAACCTCAAGCCTAGCCTTGATAAGGTACTTCAAGCCCCCACACCTCAACGCCTAAACTCTAAGCCCATGTAGAGTTTCTAAGCTGGGCTTTAAATCCCTCAATTAAACTCCTTGAAACCAGAGTAGCGCGATGTAATGTTTTTAAGCTGAGGGAGTAAGGGTTACCTCTAGGTGTTAGGTTATTGTATCGAGCTCCACCCTAGACCTAATGGTTAGGAATACAGTTGAGGTTATAACATTAGAGGATCTAAGGGAGGCTGTGGAGAGCGGTAGGAGGCTGAGAGGGTACATAGGCTACGAGCCTAGCGGCCTAGTTCACGTGGGCTGGCTTGTATGGATGTTTAAGGTAGCGGATCTCGTTGAAGCAGGTGTAGACTTCATAGTCCTTGAGGCCACATGGCACGCTTATATCAATGATAAGCTTGGAGGGGATATGGGTTTAATAAGGGATGCCGCCTGGCTTGTAAGAGAGTTCATGAGGGAGCTCGGGCTCCCCGTTGACAGGATTAAGTTTGTTGATGCAGAGGAGCTAGCATCAGATCCAAGCTACTGGGCTCTCGTTATAAATGTTGCTAAGAGCTCAAGCCTAGCTAGGATTAGGAGAGCTTTAACGATAATGGGTAGGAGGGTTGATGAGGCTGAGCTCGACTCATCCAAGCTAATATACCCGGCTATGCAGGTAGCCGACATATACTACCTAGACCTAGACATAGCCCTGGGAGGCCTAGATCAGAGGAAGGCCCACATGCTAGCAAGGGATTTGGCGGAGAAACAGGAGATGAGGAGGGCCTATGAGAGGATTAGAGGTGGGTTGTTGAAGAAGCCTATAGCAATACACACGCCGATAGTAACAGGTTTAGGTGGAGCCGGTAGGATGGAGGGGGTTGAGGTGGACGAGGTATACGCTGAGGTTAAAATGAGTAAATCTAAACCTGAAACAGCGGTATTCCTACACGACCCACCAGATGTTATAAGGGAGAAGATTAGGAGAGCATACTGCCCACCCAGAATACTAGAGGGTAACCCGGTGATAGAGATAAACAGGCACGTCCTAGCAGCACATGGGAAATACAAGCTTAGGGTGGAGAGGCCAACAAAATACGGGGGCCCGGTAGAGTTCGAGAGAGTAGAGGATATGGTTGAAGCATATGCTAGAGGAGAGCTACACCCACTAGACCTGAAAAACGCTACAGCAGAGGCCTTGGTAGAGCTCCTAACCCCTATAAGAAGGCTGGTTGAGGCAAACAACAAGGTTAGAGAGGTTATTGAAAGGGTAAGCTTAAAAGTTACGAGATAGGATTTAAACCCTGGGGAGGCTAGGGGAGAGAGGTGTTGGGTTATTGAATAAGAGGAAGAGGAAAGGTCAATCGAGATCCACAAGGCCAGCTAGACCAGTACCCCCCAGCTGGCTAGAGTACACCCCGGAGGAGATAGAGCTCATAATAGAGGAGCTCGCAAGGAAAGGGTATAAGCCCAGCATGATAGGGGTTATACTTAGAGATCAATTCGGCATACCCCTAGTTAAACCAGTGCTGGGTAAAACCATAACACAGGTTTTAGAGGAGAAAGGCTTAACACCAAAAGTTCCAGAGGATCTCCTAAACCTATTGAGGAAAGCCGTCAACCTAAGAAGACACCTAGAAGAGCACCCCAAAGACTACCATGCTAAGAAAGGCTTAATAGACCTCGAATCCAGGATTAGAAGACTAGCTAGATACTATAGAAGGGAGGGTAAACTACCGAAAGACTGGGAGTACAGCCCTGAGACGGCAAAACTCCTAGTAGCAGGCGAGATATAGCTTCACCTAACTTCAGCCCTCAAAAAGCTAAGAGGAGGGCCGGCTTCTCAACCCCAAAGGCTCGCTTACCTAGAGTTGTTAGCCTACAGGCTAGCGTGTTTTAAACATTTCTAGGTTGTAGGAGTTAGGTTGGGGTAGGGTGTTTTGCTTAAGGTTACTCTCACCCCCAGTGCTGGTCTGGATAAGGCTTTAGAGTCTGCTTCTAAGGGTTTCTATGCTGTCTTAGAGGAGGCTGGTAGAGCTGGTTTTCTGAGAGTTCACTCCTATCCAAGCCTCGACTCTCTAACTGCCTCCGCCATAGTGTTTTTGAAGGCTTCTAGTATAGGTGTTGACGTTATCGTATCAGTTGACTTGAACCCCCCTCCTTCCATTGGGGAGCCTTCTGTTTTAATTGGATTCGATAACCTCAACTACAGGGTTGGAGATGTTAGGTCTAAGTTTACAGCTTTCTACTCTGGGGAGCTTAAGAGCATCCCAGTCCATGGAGCCACGTATGTTGACGGGCCTGGGAGTCATTCAGCTATATCCTATCTCGTGTCTACGGGGGTGAGGGAGTATGATCCAGGCTATGTGACCTCCTTCCTAGCCGGAGCGTACTCTAGCAGGTTTGTTGATAGGTTTGGTAGATTCCAGGGTCTCGACAGGGTGGTCTTAGATAGGCTTAAACTCTCCACTAGACTCTCACTTGAAATGATTACAACACTTAAAGGCTACAAGCCTAACATAAGGGGGGTCTGTGAATCTCTAAGCGTAACCCTAAACCCATACTACCCGGGTATAACAGGTGATTACGAGAACTGCATTAGAACCCTCAGCTCTCTAAACCTAGCATCAGCTCTCAATGTAAAACTATCAAGTCTAGATCAGAAGATGCTGGAGAACGTTGTCGTAGCAATAGCTAGCGTTGCAAAGAAGAACTACAATGTAGAACTACAACCGGATAACATGATAGGTGGGGTACTTGTATCAACAACCCCCACGTACCCAGCTATAGACTTCAGAGAGGTAGCGGATGCACTAGCATACTCAGGCGAGGCCCTCGGAGGCCCGGGGAGGGTCATAGTAACCCTTATCGATGTTGAAAACGAGTACCCCATGGTGGAATCGAGGTTTGAAGCTTACCCTAGGAGGTTAAACGAGCTACTAGGACAACTAAAACCAGTTAAACTAAAGGGTAACCTTAGAATACAACTATACGAGCTCCAACTCGAAAAAAGAGACTCACCACTCTTCATATGGAGAGCCCTTAGAACACTAGGGCTTGTAGAGCAGGAGTCGATAATAGCCTACAGGGATGAGGAGGGGCTTAAAGCATCGCCATTCCAGGTAGAGGAGGCCTTAGACCAGGGAGGGTGTAGGAGGCTCCAGGAGCTCGGCATAGCCAGATTGGAGGATGGTGTTCTGAGATTAGAAGGTCTACGTAGTTAGAGACTTAGACCTCTTTTTACGTTTGAGCTCTCCTCAACTGCACTGGTGATACCACGGTTGCCTTCTCAGGCCCGTTAGGCCCTGGTACCCATAGTAGTTTTGATTTCACCACCTCAACCTTCCTAAGTGGGTATATCTTTCTTGCAGCCTCCTCTATCCTCTGCGCTAGGCTCCCCTCCTTATCACCGTAGATTACTAGGTTTACCAGGTCATCTAATGTGACTTCACCCACGGTCTTCTCCACAACCTCCCTCATCCTAGCTCTTATGGCCTTCTTCTGGCTTGTATTGCATTTAAACCTAGTCCAGGCTACGCATGTTAGTCTAAGACCGTAACCGTCTTTAGTCCACACATCAAATATACCTGTTACCTTAGAGCTCTTCCTCCTAGTTAAGCTTCTAACATAATCTCTTAGCAGCTCGTGCCCCTTAAACCTGGTATAAGCTTTATCCCCTTCAACCTTGATCACCTGGAAGTACAGCTTTATATGAGCGTAGGCTAGATCACCTATTATATCGAATAATGTAACCTCCATAACCCTACCTATAAGCTTATCCGGCTCGTCAGCCGGCGTCGAGCCTAAAACTATGCCTCCAAAGGTAGGTGGAGCTAGCACTGTATAGAACCTCTTAAGCCTCCACTTATCCCTCACAGCCTTAGACAAAAGGCTTACACCTAAAACTAGGAGGTTTTAGACTAAGCCTTTTTAACCTTTTTAGAACCCTCTATAACGTTAATCCCAACATTAATAGACCTTAGGAGGTCGTCCAGGGTACTCCTCAAGCTAAGCACCCTTGAAGGCATACTACAATCAACATCAACTACACACTCAATAGCATCAGCAGAACTCCTACAGCTAATCGAAAGCCATTGAGGAACCATAATGTTATCAGGGTGAACAGCTTCAAGAAGAGCTCTAGGAGCCTCATAGCCCACCCTAACAAGCGCAACACACCTCTCAACCCCACCTCCCACAACCTCCATAAACATCGAACCCCACGCTTGGACTGCAAATCACCACTCGCTATACGATCATATGTTCTCCAGTTATAAGATTTAACTAG
Organism: Desulfurococcaceae archaeon; assembly: GCA_020833325.1. Lineage (GTDB taxonomy): Archaea > Thermoproteota > Thermoprotei_A > Sulfolobales > Acidilobaceae > DSZV01. The sequence goes on from JAJHQN010000040.1 coordinate 8,578, forward strand.
TTGCTATACAACCTAGCAAGTGGGGAGGTTGTTTGGATAAATTTCTAGTGGTGCTTGCTGCAGGTAGGGGTGAGAGGCTGGTACCCTTTACTGAGACGAGGCCTAAACCCCTTCTTCCCATCCTAGGCGAGCCTATGGTGTGTAGGCATTTAAGGTTGGCTTTATCCAGCGGGTCCTATGATAGGGTTGTCGTCGTGACATCCTATATGGGCGATGTTATCTCAAAGGCTGTAGCCTCCTGTGGTTTCAATGTTGAGCTTGTCGATCAAGGTGGAGAGCTGGGGACGGGTCACGCTATACTAAAGGCTATGGAGTATGGAGGTCCCGGTGTCTACACCATAATCTACTCTGATATCTACATACCCCCGGAGGTTTACAGTATCCTCGGAGATCTAAGATCCCCCGGTGTCCTAGCTACTACCACCAGTAGGCCCTGGGACTACGGTGTTCTAGTTGTTGAAGGTGGGAGGCTTAAGAGCGTGGTGGAGAAGCCCTCCAGCACCCCCCCGGGGAACACTGTGTTCGCAGGCATCCTTAAGCTAAGCTACGATCTAATAGGCTACCTCCACGCTTTAAAACCATCGCCTAGGGGGGAGTTAGAGGTTACAGATGCCATATCGGGTATGGCTTTGGAGCACGATGTGGAGGTTAAGGTTATACCCGAGGGTTCATGGGTTGACGTTGGGAGACCCTGGGATCTCCTTGTAGCCAATAGAATTGCTCTTGAGAGGGAGCTTAAGCCGTCTATTAAAGGTGATGTACACTCTACAAGTGTTATAGATGGGGGCGTCTACGTAGAGGAGGGTGCAAGGGTTGGAGCTTATACCGTCATAGAGGGCCCCGTGTACATAGGGAGGGGTGCTGTCATAGGCCCCCATGTGCACATAAGACCTTACACAGTTGTACTAGAGGGAGCTCATGTGGGTGCTTTCACCCAGGTTAAAGCATCGATAATACTAGAACATGCTAAAGCACCACACCTAAACTACGTGGGAGATAGTGTTGTAGGCGAACACGCTAACCTAGGGGCTGGGACTATAACTGCTAACTATAGGTTCGATGAGGCAACGGTTAAGGTAACAGTTAAAGGCTTAAGGGTTGATAGTGGGTTGAGGAAGCTTGGTGCAATGATAGGGGGTTATGTGAGGACAGGTATAAACGTGTCAATACTACCGGGGGTTAAGATAGGCTCCAGAGCATGGATATGGCCTGGGTGTGTTGTAGATAGGGATGTAGGGCCGGGTGAGAGGTTTAATTGTTGGGCCCGGTAGGCGTTGCATACCCTAGTAACAGGAGTGTTGCACTATCAAGCTTAGCCTACCACATGCTAGTCGGTATGCTTGAAGAGAGGGGTGTTGGTGTTAGAAGGTACTTCCTAGAGGATGGAGAGGTTGTAGAGCCTAAAAGGTATAGGGGTAGCCCTAGGTCTAACATAGCACTCCTAGTAAGCCTACCCTACGAGCTCATGTACGTTGACATGGTTAGAATGCTAGACTCCATGGGGATCCCGGCTTTTAGAGAGGCTAGGGGTGAGGAGCACCCAATAATCATAGCAGGAGGCCCCGCTGTCACAGCAAACCCCCTACCTGTACACGATATAGTTGATGCAGTCCTAGTGGGGGAGCTAGAGCCCGCCATAGATGGGATCGTGGACGCCCTATCAAGGGATGGTAGGAGCTCTAGGTTGAAAGCCCTCTCAGAGGTGGAAGGACTCCTAGTCCCAGGTTACAGTAGCGGCCCTGTTGAAAGAGTCTACGCTAGAGATCTCGACACAGCATGGTACCCTATAAGGCAGGAGCTCCTGGAAGGCGTGGAGCCTGTATGGGGTAAAGCCTTCCTCCTAGAAACAACACGGGGATGCGCTAGGGGTTGCAGGTTTTGTATGGAAGGCTACATACTCAGACCTAAGAGGGATAGGAGCTTCCAGACGCTAAAGAGGTTGTTGGAGGAGGGGGTTGAGGTTAACAAGGTCTCAAAGGTCAGCTTCTACAGCCTCATATTCTTCGACAACCCAGCATCCGATATGATACTGGAGTACGCAGTAACAATGGGCCTTGAAGTATCAGTACCAAGCATTAGAGCTGAAACACTAACACTTGAAAGAGCAAAGCTCATAGCAGAGGGGGGGCAGAGGACTATAACAATAGCCCCGGAGACGGGAAGCTGCATAATAGCAAAAGCAATACTAAAACCCATAGGGCCTAAACTCACATTGGAAGCAGTGGAAAACGCCTTAGAAGGGGGCATAAAGAACATAAAACTATACCTAATGACAGGATTCCCCGGGGAAACAGAGGAGGACTTAGAAGAAACAATAAAAATGGCAGTAGAGGTAGGAGAAACAGTTAGAAGAAGAGGTGGGATTGTAAAAGCAACAGTAAACCCGCTAATGCCAAAACCACAAACACCACTACAATGGCTAGGATTCAACATAGAAGAAGTAGAACAAAAACTAGGAAGGATAAAGAAGGAGCTCTCAAAAGCAGGAATTGAAACGTCAATATTCAATCCAGACTGGGCAGTAGCAGAGGTAGCAATAGGGAGATCGGGAGCTGAAATGGGTAAAGCTATAGTAGAATGGGCTAGAAAAGGAGGAGGACCGAGAACTTTAGCAAGAATAGCGGGAAACCACGGCATAGACATAGAACAATACCTAAAACCATGGGATCCAAACAACACACCACCATGGCATGATATAGTGAAAAACCCCTACGGAGACATAAAAACACTTAGAAGAGAATTCAAAACATACATAGACATAGTGAGCTCTAGAGATGCAAAACTTAGAATACCGGGATGTAGAAATAGAGGTATCTAAAAGTAGAAGGGGCTCTAAACGCTTTTCAAGCCAACTTCACATTTAACTCCCCCACATGTTTTAAAAGAAGATGGGGAGAGTTCAGACTTATTGATTAATGTTGATGATTTACTTAGTATCGTGGCTACAATCTTCCACTGAGAACTCCTCGACTAATAGGTTAATTAAGCTTTAAGATTTACTATATATCGGATCAAGGGAGTGGGGGGTTAATTTGGATTTAGAAGTGTTTAATCTTACTAAGATTTATGGAGATGTTGTAGCTTTATCCAATGTATCCTTCTCTCATAAGCGTGGCTCTGTTCTAGCTGTTATAGGGCCTAATGGTGCTGGTAAGACGACACTACTACGCATAATCTCAGGTCAACTTAGGCCTACGAGTGGTTCTGTAAGGCTCCTAGGCTACGATGTTGTAAGGGAGTTTGGTAAGGTGAGGGATCTAATAGCATTCCTACCACAGGACATTAGGGCTTACTTCTACACCCTAACACCACGTGACTACATAGTATCATACCTGCTTATGAGAGGCTACTCTTTCAACGATGCTCGTAGGAGGGCTCGTGAGGTTATAGGGGATTTCGAGTTGGAGGAGGTTGCTGATAAACATGTTATGAACCTATCAGGGGGTACTATTAGGAGGATGTTCCTTGCAATGATATTTGCTGCAGATGACGCTGAGGTATACTTCCTAGATGAGGCTTTCGTAGGACTCGACCCTAGGGTTAGGGTTAAGGCTTGGGGTATTGTTAGGAGGGTTGCTAGGAGTGGTAAGCTAGTTCTACTAGCAAGCCACTACATGGATGATGTTTCAACTGTAGCTGATAGGGTCCTAGTGCTTAGCAGGGGGAGGATCATAGCTGATGGTAGTGTAATGGAGGTTCTGGAAAGCGTGCTAGGAGGCGTTAGGAGGAAGATTGTTATTAGAGACTCTCCAGCTCAGCTAAGGGAGACGCTCGCAGACCTAGGCTATCATGTTACCGTAAGAACTGTTGGTGACATGACCTTCATATACACTAATGATGTTGGAGGTGTAGCTAGCACACTATCAGATTACGGTGTGAGATTCGAGGTCAACCCTGTAGGTTTAGAGGATGTGGTTATAATGCTTGGTGGTGCAGATGAACATAGTTAAAGAGCTTAGGAAGTTTAGAGGTGTTCTATACTTCTACTTCCTAGGCTTCGTCTACAGGGATTTAGTGCCTCTAAGTGCAACCTCAGTCAGGGTCTTCACGTTGATAGCACTACTCCTACTAGTAGGGGGTCTTGGTATGCTACAGCACATCCTCTTAGGTGCTCTTGTAGCTTTAACGTTTGGTGCTGGGCTCTCACAACTCTCAGTTGACATTAACGCTCTCAGGATATCAAAGTTTAAGGATCTACTCGTATCATCCCCATTAAACCCTTTAACCTACGCTCTTGGATCAGCTCTTGGCATGAGCCTCCCAACATTCCTACATGTAATCCCTCTACTCGCCATATTCACTGTGTTGAATAAGCTGAATTTAATCCAGGTGATCTCTATCACCGTTATCCTAGCACTGATATGGGTTATAGGTGTGTTATTAGGGTTCCTCATATCACTTGAAATTAGATCCCAGATTAGGCTTATGGCTGTAACAGATGCAGTTTACTCAATGCTAGTCTACATAATGCCAGTATACTACCCCATAACAGTTCTACCAGAACAAGTAAGGCCCATAACATTAGTATCACCACCAGTAAACGCTGTACAAGCAATCAAATTAACTATAGATGGAGAGGCGGTAAACGCTCTAGCTAACATAGCAATACTAGTGGCGGTAACCCTCACACTAACACTAATAACTGTATACAAAAGCGGATGGAGAGAATGACCTCCTCTCCGATCTAGAGAGCTAGGGTTCCTGCTAGAGGCTATTACAAGTTTGACAATAAATGCAAATATCCATGCTTACCTGAATCACCGTTAGACTTATAAGTCTCAGTTGATACTACGTAGTATCGATGATGAGGTTGTGTAAGTACTGCACGTGCGGGT